>DATKVP010000089.1:0-4803 GCA_035530015.1 Anaerolineae bacterium
TTCCGATGTGGACGTGCTGTATGTCACCAGGGTACAGAAGGAGCGCTTCGCCGACCTTGGGCAATACGAGGAGGTAAAGGATCAGTACGTGATCACGCCAGAGTTGATGGAACACGCCAAGAAGAAGATGGTGGTCATGCACCCCTTGCCTCGTGTGGGGGAGATCAGCTACCACGTTGATGATGACCCAAGGGCGGCCTACTTCCGTCAGATGGAGAACGGCATGTACACCCGCATGGCCCTGCTGGCGGCAGTCCTGGGCAAGGTCTAGCCGCCGCGGCCGTCGCCAACTACGGAGGTGAGATGGGTTTCTTACAGAAGCTGACCGCACGAATAGACGCGAGCAACAGTCTGCTGTGCGTGGGACTGGATCCCGATCCCTCGCGTTTCCCCGCTTCCATCCTGGGCCATGAAACTCCCATTCTCGCCTTCAACAAGCAGATCATCGATGCCACGCACGACCTGGTCTGCGCCTACAAGCCCAATATCGCCTTCTACGAGGCTGCAGGCCTGGAAGGGCTGGGCGCGCTCAAGAGCACGATAGAATACGTCCCCGACGAGATACCCGTCATCCTCGACGCCAAGAGAGGGGATATCGGGTCCACCGCTCGAGCCTACGCCAAAGCTGCCTTCGAGGTCTGGGGGGCAGACGCCGTCACGGTGAACCCCTACCTCGGTCTCGACGCCCTGGAGCCGTTCCTGGACTACACGGAAAAGGGAGTGTTTCTGCTCTGCCACACCTCCAACCCCGGAGCACGCGACTTCCAGAGCCTTCGCTGCAATGGCCAGCCTTTGCACCAGATAGTGGCCCAGAGAGCCCTTCAATGTGGTATGGGCCTGGTGGTGGGAGCCACCTATCCCGAGGCCCTGCGAAAGATCCGCGAGCTGGCTCCTCAGGCCTGGATCCTCATGCCCGGCATCGGGGCCCAGGGAGGCGACCTGGAGGGGGCCCTCGCTGCTGGTCTGAACAGGGAGGGTCATGGCCTGATCATCAACGCCTCGCGCAGCATCATCTACGCACCCCATCCTCGGACCGCAGCGCGGGAATTGCGCGACCGCATCAATGAAGGGCGCAGCGCGGCCTCTGCGCGTGTCGGCATCCGAACATCGCTGGGCTCCAAAGAAGAACTCACCCTGGCGCTTCACGAACTGGGATGCATCCGCTTTGGCGATTTCACCCTGGTCTCAGGGAAGCGCTCCCCCATCTACCTGGACCTACGTCTCCTTGTCTCGCGACCTCAGTTGCTGAGGAGCGTGGCTGAGGCCTACGCGGTGATCCTCCGTAAGCTCCACTTCGAGCGACTGGCCGCCATCCCTTATGCAGCACTGCCCATAGGCACTGCGGTATCACTGGAGATGAAAGTGCCCCTGGTCTACCCTCGCAAGGAGATAAAGGGCCACGGCACCCAGAAAGCGATCGAGGGACACTTCGAAGAGGGGGACCGGGTGGTTGTGCTGGACGATCTGATCACCACCGGCGGTAGCAAGCTTGCGGCGATCGCCCCGCTTGAGGAAGCGGGACTGAAGGTGGAAGATGTGGTGGTCTTGGTGGATCGGGAGCAGGGTGGCGCGGAGGATCTGGCAGAACACGGCTACAGGCTCCACGCGGTACTCCGGCTGAAACAGATGCTGGAAATCCTCGCTGAGCACCGGCGGATATCGGAGGACCAGCGGGACGAGGTAGTGACGTTTCTGACGAAGGGCAGCAACGATGGGCAAGCCTGATCTCTCAGCAGAGCTCTGCGGAGTCCGCCTGCCGAATCCCCTCGTCCTGGCCGCAGGCATTCTGGGCACCGGGGCTGAACTCCTGAGGCGTGTCGCTGAGAGCGGCGCAGGCATGGTGACCACCAAGTCCTGCGGGCCGTCTCCAAGAGCGGGACATGCCAACCCCACAGTGCTGGACTGGGGTCACGGCCTGATCAACGCCGTGGGTCTGGCCAACCCCGGCGTCGAGGAAGAGGTCGGGATAATCGCGCAGGCCAGGGAGATGCTGGAGCCCTCAGGGGTTCCCCTGGCGGCCAGCATCTTCGCTGAGACCGTGGAGGGCTTTGCCGATGTGGCGAGGAAGGTCGCTGAGGCCCAGCCGGATTTCATCGAGCTGAACATCTCCTGCCCCAACGTGGCCGACGAGATGGGGCGACCCTTCGCCTGCGACATAGGCGATGCCGCCCGAGTCACTACTATGGTGAAAGAAGTCACCTCCATTCCCCTGATCGTCAAGCTCAGCCCCAACGTCACCGACATCGCGAACATTGCCAGGGGTGTAGAGCGTGCCGGGGCCGATGCCATCGCCGCCGTCAACACGCTCGGGCCGGGAATGATCATCGACGTTCATGCGGGAAGACCCATCCTGGCCAACAAAGTGGGAGGTGTGTCCGGCCCAGCTATCCGCCCCATCGCCGTACGCTGCGTGTTCGACATCTACGAAGCCGTAGACATACCCATCATCGGCATCGGGGGCGTCACCGACGGCCGCGACGCTTTGGAGATGATCATGGCCGGCGCCACGGCCGTTGGTATCGGCTCGGCGGTACGGTATCGCGGCCTGGAGGTCTTCGCCGCCATCCTGGAGGAGATGGAGGCCTTCATGGTCGAGGAGGGCTATGACAGCCTTGAAGAAATCCGAGGTGTGGCGCACACCTAGTTCGTGTTCCCAGCGCTGGTGTCGGGTACCGTCGATTCGCCGCCCACCGTTTCTCGCCACCATAGCGCTTGATGGAGGTAAGTCTCCTCCCAGTTGTCTTTGAACAGGTTCTTACCGATCAGGCCGATCTTCTCCTCGTAATCCTTGCGGCCAAAAACCCTGCTCAAGCTGATCCCCCGCTCCGTGTCGTCAACGATCAACCTGAATCGCGGAACCCGCGGATACAGCTCGAAGACAGCTCGGATGGCATACAGGAGCCTCGCCAGATACAGCTTCAAGAAAGTCCCGTGGAAGACGAAGAGATACTCCACATTGTGCTCCCGATACAGCCGCTGCCAGGCTTGCGGCACCCAGACCCTCTCTGACCCCTTCAGCAACTGGGGAAACCGGGCCACATCGACACTCCCAGCCCGCGGGCTGAAGTGCAGGTCCCACACGAACTCCTTCGGCCGAAGGCCGATCTTTGAGTCCACCGTCAACAGATTGACCAGCGTGTGGGCATCCCGAATCGCCTCGGGGACGTTGGACTTGGCACTCACGCGGCTCGCACTCACGTCCGTCTTGTCGGCGATGATCAGGCTGAGGGTCGCCGCATGCAAACCGGCCAGGGAGGGCAACCTCAGGCCTATCTCCACCTCGTGGAAGAAGACCGCCTCCAGCACGCGCATAAAGCTGGATAGGGTCTCTTCGTCCCGATCCACCCCGGAGAAGAACTGGCTCAGCACGTAGACCCCATAAGGGCCATGATACTGCCGGGAGATGAGATTGCCACTGTCGTGAAGATAGCCGGCGATGATGGCTTCCTTCTCCGCCACTGCCTCCGGCTCTGACCCTGCCTCACTCGCCCCTATCAACTCCAGCATCCTGTCGCTGACGGATCTCAGGTGATCCCTGCCGTGGCGATTGAAGCCCGTCAGCAGCTCGCTGTCCAGAACGGCCTGCTGCAGCACGAACGCAGCCGCGAAGTGCTCTTCCAGCCTGGAGCGCACCTCATCCAGAGGCCTCTTGAGGAGCGATGGATAACTGAGCTTCGACACCAGCCTGGAGTCGTCATCGAGGAACCTGTCGATGATCTCCTTGTGGATCCCTATGCGCTGGAGGTAGCGGTCCAGCGGCTCTCCGGTGTCACCCCTGCGTATCCGGTGCCCGATGGATTCCTGCTGCCCTACGTACGAGAGCACACTAGCTGGGACCTCCACCTGAGGAAATCGGTTGCCCAGCTGGCTGACGAGATCCGATGCTCCTCCGTGGGAGCCAGACTCAGAGGCTGCTCGTGGTCGGTTGTTCACACTAGCCTCCATCGCCAACAGCTACTCTCACGAGTGAATTCAGCTAACACAGGACCTGCCCGCTCGCGCCGCTGGCCAACCTCAGCCAACACCAAGCGAGTGCAGCCAATCAAACCGGTGGAGTTCGTGCTTCGCGCCTGACCACTCGTAGTCGATGAAGAAGAACTCATAAGGCGCCAGAGGCACAAGCTTGAACTCGAAGGCGATGGTGGGACGCGCTTCCACATTGGCTACACGCGCCATCATGCGTCGATAGCTGCCCCCAGCGCCCATGACGGTGCCCAAGAGCCGCTCCACCTCGTTCCTCGTGATCGTATCCCTAAACTGAGGATGGAAACCAGAGGCATCACCCCGCAAGCGGAAGCCGGTCAAGAAGACCGCGCTCCTGATGGCCTCCGCAGACACAGGCTGGCTAATGACCGCCGCCACGCGTCGCCTCAGATCAAGCGAGCATCGCTCATTTTCACCCTCGATGAAGATCACGGGAACTCCCTGAGTGTCTTTAGCCGCCTTGAGGTCATCCATGAGCGCCACACCCGCCGATACCCCATCCGGGCAGTCGACGATCACCACCCGGGGCTCTCCCGGAGCCATATGACGGGCACCTTGCGCCGCCGCGCCGATGTCCTCCACCCTCTCTGCAACGTAGTCCTTCTGCTCGAGGGCGGCCTCTACCTGTGAAAATAGGGTGCGATCCGGAGAAACCACCAGCACCTTTCGCGCCGACATCTGGCGCTGTAGATGGCGTACGTCGGAAATCCCCGCGGCCGACTCCAATCGAATCGTCCTCGAGTCAGTTCTCATCATGCTGTCGAATCTGTTGGTGTCGAAGCCGATAGTTCCACCAATCAGCGACCGCGCTGGCGTATC
>DATKVP010000090.1:0-3805 GCA_035530015.1 Anaerolineae bacterium
TGGCGATGACTGCACGGCGTGGCCCGTCTGGTATTTCCATCTGAGTTCCCCGTTCTGCACGTCGAGAGCGTAGACGGCGCCGTCATCAGAGCCAAAGAGGAGATGCTCACCACTGATGGTAGGAGATGAACGTATGGGCGCACCTCCATCGAATCGCCACAACTCCTGCCCAGACTTGGCGCTGACAGCGTATACCTGGCAGTCGTCTGACCCGAAGAAGATGTGATCGTACTCCTGCTTGGGGGACGAGCGTATCTTGCCATCGGTAGGACAACTCCAGACTATGCGACCCGTGCGCATGTACACAGCGTACAGGATCTGGTCCTCAGAACCGAAGAAGACCGTCTCGTTCCAAACGCAGGGAGAGGAGACGATGCCGCCGTCCGTGACGTATCTCCAGCGCTCCTTTCCCGTGCTTGCCTCCAAAGAGTACAGGCTATGGTCATAGGACCCGAAGTACACAGCGTTCTCGAACACCACCGGGGTGGAACGTACCTCATCCTCGCAGGCGAAAGACCACATGGGTACTATCTCCTCCGAGCCCGAGTGGGACCGGGGGACGGTGGCGGTCAGTGGTCGCTCCGATGACGCGAGGACCTTGAGCAGGTCAACCTTCATCTCATCCGCCGCTGGGTACCGGTCTTCGACCTCGTACTCCAGAGTTCGGGAGATAATGGCCTCCAACTCAGGTCCCACGGTGGGGTTGAAGTCCCTGACAGGATGCTCGTGGAAAGTGAATGGGGGCTCCTTGCGAGGATCACGACGAGTGAGCAGGTGATGCAGGGTGGCTCCCAGCGCGTAGATGTCTCCTCTGGGTTCCGAGATGCCTCGATATTGTTCTGGTGGGGAGTAGCCCTCCGTGCCGATCATCGTGCCCCGCTTGCCTGCCTGGAAGATCTTGGCGATGCCAAAGTCCACAAGCACAAGATGCCCGTCATTCCCCAGCATGATATTGGATGGTTTCATGTCCCGGAAGACTATAGAGTTGGGTTTGTGATTGTGGAGGTAGGAGAGGACATCGCACGCTTGTATTGCCCAGTCTGCGACATTCTCTTGTGGCAGGGGATAGTCAATCTCTGCGAGCAATGATTCTAGATCGGTACCTTCGATGAACTCCAGGACGAGGTAAACTCGATGCTCGTGATGGAAATAGTCGAACACCTTGGGTATGGCCGAGTGACTCAGGCCGGCCAGTATATTGGCTTCTCGCTCAAAGGTCTCCAGACTGATCCTGCTCGTGACACTGTCCCGGATCGCGCGGATCATCTCCTTCACCGCCACCAGCTTTTCCACGCTTGGAAACCGCATGTCGCGAGCAAGATAGACGGCGCCCATCCCCCCCTTGCTCAGGAACCTGAGGATCTCATATCGCTCCTCGAGCAGCTGTCCAGGGGACAGGAATTCCTCGTCCCGGCTGCCACGGTCTGGTCGGCCCTTCGGTGCCAGAGTCGGTGCCGACCCATCACGCTTTGGCAGGGCCTCTGGGACTTTCGATTCTGCTGGTTCCTTTGGGGGGCCGACGGTGCTCTCGTCCGGTGCCTGTGTGGCTTTGAGCCTGTCAAGCAGCCCCTTCTGTCCTTTGGATGGTGACATGATCCATAGCACCTAGCATGTTGTGTCAAGACGCCGAGTCGCCCATATTATACAACTGGCGGTAGACTGGAGCAATAGGACTTTGCGGTCATATCGCGTGCGGGACTGCAAGTGGTGTTGATGCGTGGTTCGTGGGGGAGACGCGGCTTGGCGGAGAGTGGACGGCGCAGTACCAGCCTCCGCAGGTGGCCGATGCTGCCCGGGGTCGGCCTCGCAATGCACCTCACATCGGGCGGTCCGCGCATCGGGTTGGGGAGAAGCGTGCTCTGTTTCGGCGGAGCGTGGGGCCGATGGGAGAGCAACGTCATGGGATGGGGAACCAACCGCCCACTACGAAGAGTGAGCCTGGTCCACCGGGATCAGGCTCACGAGGAGCAGCTGGGGGAGGAGGATTCGAACCCCCGCTTACTGATTCAGAGTCAGCTGTCCTACCACTAGACGATCCCCCACCGGTCGCTGATATTGTATCATGCCTTCCCCGAGTTGACAAGTCCGCTAAGGGATTCGTCGGCTTGTCGAAGGCGGGCGAGCACTCGTTCTTGCCCCAGGATGCTCAGAGTTCCGAATAGAGGCGGGGCTACGCCCTTGCCGGTGACTGCCACACGGATGATGCCGAACAGTTGGCCTGCCTTGAGGCCCAGTTCCTCTGTCAGGCCTCGTAGTGACGCCTCCAGGCTCTCTTCGTCGAACGAGGGCATACCCTCCAGAACCTGGTAGACGGACCTTAGCGCTTCCAGAGAAGTGGCAGGATTCATCTTCTTCCCTATGAGCAGCTGGGGATCGTACTGGACCTCTTCTGCGAAGAAGAAGTCCACAAGGTCCACGGCATCCGTGAGCACTTTCACACGTTCTTGGATCAAAGGCACCAAACGATGCACGGTTTCCTCGTCGGCACCCAGCCCAGCCTGTTGCAGGGAAGGCATAAGATGGGCCACCAGGTCGTCCTCCCCGAGACCTCGGATGTAGACGCCGTTCATCCACTCCAGTTTCTCCCTGGAGAAGATGGCAGGTGATGGGCTGATCTTTTGCAGGGTGAATCGCTCAATGATTTCTTCTCGGGACATGATCTCAGTCTTGTCATCGTAGGCCCAGCCCAAGAGAGCCAGGAAGTTGAACATCGCCTCAGGCAGGTAGCCGGAGTCTCGGAAATCGCTCAACGCGGTTGCTCCGTGGCGTTTGGAGAGCTTGGCACCGTCTGCTCCGAGGATCATCGACACATGGGCGAAGCGGGGCAACTCGTAGCCAAGCGCCTCGTAGATCCTGATCTGGCGTGGTGTGTTGGCCAGGTGTTCGTCCCCTCGGATGACGTGGCTGATCTTCATGAGCATGTCGTCAACAACTACGGCGAAGTTGTAGGTGGGCGTGGCCTCAGCTTTCATGATCACCAGGTCGTCTAACTGCTCATTAGCGAAGTGTACTTCACCACGGATGAGATCGTCTACTACAGTTTCGCCTTCCGGGGGCATGGCGAAGCGTACAACCGGTTTCCTCCCCTCGGCTTCAAGAGTAGCGCGCTCCTTCTCAGACAGATGGCGGCAGCGCCTGTCGTAGCGGGGCGCCTGGCCTGATGCGAGGGCGGCTTGTCTCCGGGTCTGAAGTTCTTCCTGAGTACAATAGCAGTGGTATGCGCTTCCCCTGTCAAGCAGCTGCTCCACGACGGCGTGGTAGAAGGGCACACGCTGTGTCTGGAAATACGGTTCGTAGTCGCCTCCGACACCAGGACCCTCGTCCCAATCCAACCCAAGCCATTCTAGCGATGAGAGGATTCCTCCTACGGATTCTTCGGTGGAGCGAATCTTGTCGGTATCCTCGATGCGCAGAACGAAGACACCACCACGGTTCCGGGCAAAGAGCCAGTTGAAAAGGGCAGTCCGAACTCCTCCCACATGCAGGTACCCGGTGGGACTGGGTGCGAAGCGAACTCGCACCGGCCGGTCATTGTCAGTCATCGTTTGTCCTCTATCAGTTGTTGCACCGTGCAAATTCGTGGGCTCGATCAGCGGGGCGACGCGCGACGCGCGGCCGGGGCTGGTTCTCCAATCGAGGCTCCGAAACGGCTCAAGCGTACATGACGCTACTGAAACTCCAACCGCTTGTGCCGTATGATGATGTTCTGAACGACTCCTTCACCGATGAGTAGCGCAATCAGGGCGCTACCCCCGTAGCTGATGAAGGGCAGCGGCACTCCGGACGCAGGCAGCAGCCCGATGTT
>DATKVP010000091.1:0-2215 GCA_035530015.1 Anaerolineae bacterium
GTCGTGGGGCGTAGAAATCAAATCTGGGAGAGGCGTTGATGCTGGAAGGGAAGGCACCTGAGGGACAACTGGGTCACTATCCGCTGGAGAGACTGAAGAGGGTCGACAAACCGACGACGTACATCGGCCCCCACGTACAGAGGGTGAGCGAGCGTCAGGCTGGTTTCATGAAGGCCGCCTGGGGGGACTATGGGCCGCATCTCCAGGCTGAGATGAAGCTCTTCATCAAGAAGGAGCCGGTGTCGGCCTCTGTGTATCAGATGTGCCAGGGCATCGGGCTGATGGATCCCGTGGAGGTGTACCCCAAGCAAGCCCCCATACCGCAGGACCCGGCTGCTCAGTCGAGGCACATCAAGGCCCTGGGCTACTTCTTGCGGTCGGACTGCGTGGGAGTGTGCGAGCTGCCCAAGTATGCCGTGTATGCATCGGACAGGAAGGAGCGACCCATCGAGCTGGATCACAAGTATGCGATCGTGATCCTCGTCGATCAGGGCTGGCGCACCTTCAACGGCGCGCTGGGCAGTGACTGGATCAGCGGAGCGCAGAGCTTCAAGAGCTACGCGACCAGTGGTTTCATCGCCACCGTGATGGCCAACTACATCAGGAGATTGGGGTACGAGGCGGAGCCGCACTTCCCCACGCACTACAAAGTGGTTTTGCCTCCCCTGGTCCTGCTGTCGGGTCTGGGCGAGATATCGCGCTTCGGGAATACGGTGATCAATCCCTTCCTGGGGCCGCGGTTCAAGGCCTCGGCTGTGACCACGAACCTGCCCCTCGAGCCAGACAAGCCCATAGACTTCAACCTAAGGCACTACTGTCAGGTCTGCAAGAAGTGCGCCAGAGAGTGTCCCTCGCAGGCCATCTCCCACTCTGACGAGATGATCATCCACAACGACTACGAAACGTACGAGCTGGACGTTGCCGCCTGTTCCCGGATGCGGGTGGGAAACCCCGCTGGAGCATCGTGCGGCCGGTGCATCAAGGTCTGTCCGTGGAACAAGCCATACCAGGGTTTACACAAGGCGGTCGAGTGGGTGCTGGAGCGTTCGTCTCTGACGCACCGCTTCTCGGTGTGGATGGATGATTCCCTGGGGTACGGAAGGCAGCACCTGGAGGACAAGTGGTGGTACGATCTGGAGGAGGTGGAAGGCATCTTCCAGGTGCCCGAGAAAGTCGGGGCCTGGAGGAAGGATAGTGATCTCATGGAGCAAGTCCGCGTTCGTTGATGTGCGGAGCGAGGAAGCGAGAGATGCCCACCTTCATCTACGTGCTAAAGCCGAAGCGCGCGTGCCTTATCGACGATCCCAGTGCGGAAGAGGAAGAGAGGCTCGAGGAACACTTCGAGTACCTCCAGAGGGCCCTGGAGCAGGGCATGCTGATCCTCGCCGGACCGTGTCTGGACGGTGAGTTCGGTGTTGTCGTTTTTCGAGCTACGTCGGAGCGAGCGGCGGTGGAGTTCATGGAGCGTGACCCCGCGGTGAAGCATGAGCTGATGACGGCGGAGTTGTTTCCCTTCCGCGTTTCGCTCATGGGCACCGGCTGAGCAAACCAGGCGGCTCGCACAAGGCAGGTTACAAACCTGTGCTGGACGAAGCCCGGTGGGAACAGTCACGAATCCTCCGGCGCCAGGCTCAGGCCAAAGGATCGACGGGAGGGGCGTTGACGTCGCTGGGTGGTCTCCTCAGAAGAGTCCTCAGAACCCTGCTCCTTGGGCAGAGCCAGATCGTTCTCCACAGCCGCGTGCCCTGCCTCCAAGACAGGCTGGATGGGATTGAGGAGCTGGGCCTCTACTTGCACATCCCCTTCTGCCGGCAGATCTGCCTCTACTGTCCCTACAACAAAGAGCTCTACCGCCCCGGCGTGGCGTCGGAGTACGTCCGAGCCGTCAAGCGGGAGATCGACTCCTATTCCCCTCTGCTGGGGCAGACCCCCATCACCTCCTTCTACATCGGTGGGGGAACGCCGACCACCATGCTCCACAGCGGCCTCGGCGAGATCCTGGAGCACGTCTTCCGTACCTTCAACATACAGTGCGGGATTCACATGGAGAGCCACCCCAATGACCTGAGCCAGGAGAACCTCGATGTCATCACTTCCCTGGGCGTGGAGCACCTCAGTCTTGGGGTGGAGGCGCTCCAGGACCGGCACTTGCGTACGCTGGGGAGACCGTACAGCGCTGCGCAGGCCAGGGAGGCTGTGGAAAGGGCGACGGCAG
>DATKVP010000092.1:0-3798 GCA_035530015.1 Anaerolineae bacterium
GCTTTGAATCCTGGCCAGGAAGCAGGGATGACTGGTGCGATCTGCAGTCCGGCGTACGTCGGCCGGACTCCAAGAATCCACTGAGTGATGGCCACGTAGTTCCAGGCGGCGGCACCTGTCAACCAGGAATTCTTGGCCTCCCCATGGGCCAGCGCGTCGGGGCCTGCGATCATCTGCGCGTACACGTACGGCTCGCAGCGGTGTACATCGCTGATAGCCTCACGCACCGAGGGGTTGAGACGACGATAGTAATCGTACGCCTGGTCACCATGATCGAGCATGGCTTCGGCGATCATGATCCAGGGGTTAGTATGGCAGAAGATGCCTGAGTTCTCTTTGTAGCCCGGCGGATAGGAGGAGATTTCGCCCAGGTGGAGGTAGTAGTGTGTGTAGGCGGGCCGGTGGAGCATGATGCCGTGTGGCGTCGCCAGATGCTCCCTCACGGATGCCAACGCCCTGGCAGCCCGCCCGTCAGCGAGTCCCATGCCTGCCAGAACGCACATGCCCTGAGGCTCGATGAAGATCTGTCCCTCCTCGCATTCGCGGGAGCCCACCTTCCCACCGAAGTCGTCGTAGGCGCGGAGGAACCACTCGTCATCCCAACCGTGATCATGCACGGCCGCCTCCAACCTCTCCGCCGCTCCGAGGTATTGCCGCGCCTCCTCCTTCGAGCCGCGCCTCCGAGCGATGGCCGCCAGTTCCTGTGCAGCCAGCACGAAGAGTCCAGCAATGAAGACCGACTCCGCCACCTCGCCATCCTTGGTGGTGGCGGTCTGGAACGATTCGTCCGGCGTGGTAGAGAAGGTGTTGAGGTTCAGACAGTCGTTCCAGTCTGCACGGCCGATGAGCGGCAGGCCATGTGGCCCCAGCCGATCTAGTGTGTAGCGCAGGCTGCGTTGGAGGTGGTCGTAGAGTGGTTTCTCTGTCCCCGGCCTGCTCTCGTACACCACTGGCTCATCCAGAATGCCCCAGTCACCAGTTTCCTTCACATAGGCAGCCACACTCAGGATCAGCCACAGCGGGTCGTCATTGAAGCCGGTTCCAATCTTGTCGTTGCCGCGCCTCGTGAGCGGCTGGTACTGGTGATACGCTCCGCCGCTCTCCAGTTGAGTGGCCGCAAGCCTGAGGACACGCTGCCGCCCACGCGCTGGAACCATGTGCACGAACCCAGGCAGATCCTGATTGGAATCGCGGAACCCTATGCCACGCCCAATGCCCGATTCGAATCCCGAGGCCGACCGCGACATGTTGAAGGTGACCACGCACTGATACGGGTTCCAGATGTTGACCATGCGGTTGGTATGGACATCCTGAACCTCGATCTGTAGCGCATTCAGGAGATCATCCCAGTAGTCGCGCAGGTCGTCAAAGGCTTTCTCTGCCCGGGCCTCGTTCAAATATCTACTCATGATGGGCTTGACTGTCCGCTTGTTGATCCGTTGCGAGCCCGGGGGATCGAACTTCTGGTCCTCAGGGTTCTCGTGATAGCCGAGCACGAAGATGATCTGGCGCGTGTCACCAGGCTCGAGGGTGACCGTCAGGTGATGCGAGCCCATCGGCGACCAGCCATGGGCCACGGAGTTGAAGGAGCACCCGCGCTCCACCGCGACTGGATTGTCCCAGCCGCGATACGGGCCCAAGAATACGTCGCGCTGCGTGTCGAACCCGGCCAATTCCTCCGAGCAAGCGAAGAATGCGAAATGCTGCCTGCGCTCGCGGTACCCGGTCTTGTGGTAGATCACGCCATCTTCGACTTCCACCTCGCCTGTATTCAGGTTGCGCTGGAAGTTGGTGGCATCATCCTCGGCATCCCACAGGCAAAACTCTACGCTGGAGAAGATGGATAGGTCAGCCGTTGCCCCGCGCCGATTGGTCAAGGCCAGCTGCCAGACCTCAAGGCTCTCGTCCAACGGGACGAAGTACCGAGTTTGCGCTTCGATCCCCTTGTAGGTCGAACGGATGGTGGTGTAGCCAAGGCCGTGATGGCAGGCGTAATCCTCCAAGTCGCACCGGGTAGGCTGCCAACTAGGAGACCAGAACTCCCCTGTGTCGCTGTCTCTCAAGTAGATGTAGCGCCCACCACAATCCAGCGGGACGTTGTTGTAGCGGTAGCGTGTGATGCGGCGCAGGCGTGCATCCCGGTAGAAGGAGTAGCCGCCGGCGGTGTTGGAGATGAGGCCAAAGTAGGCCTGGCACCCCAGGTAGTTGATCCAGGGGAGAGGAGTGTCAGGCTGCGTGATCACGTACTCACGGCGCTCATCGTCGAAGTAGCCATAGCGCATTATCGATATCCTCGAGCTTTCGCATCTTCCAGGATCGTCTCCGTAGCGGTCGCGCCGATTCGGCTCGCACCCAAGGCCCGAACGCGAAGCAGATCGTCGAGGGTGCGCACACCGCCCGCCGCCTTGATCTCAACCTCGGGCGCGGAGTGCGCGCGCATCAACGATAGATTATGGTCAGTGGCTCCGGCGTAGGAGTAGAAGCCATTCGCCTGCTTGACGGATCCGTACCCGGTCGATGTCTTGACGAACGCGACTTTGTGCCGCGAACAAATCTCACACAGTCTGATGATCTGCTCGTCGTGGAGATAGTCGGTCTCGAAAATGACCTTGAGAATCGCCTGGTGCTCGAGGCAGGCGTCGTTGATGGATTTGATTTCGTTGGAGACGTAATCCCAGTGACCACCCAGCGCCTTGCCGACATTGATGACCATGTCAATCTCGGTGGCCCCATCTTGGACAGCCTGGACGGTCTCGGCTACCTTGATGGCTGTGATGCTGTTGCCATGTGGAAAACCGATCACCGAGCAAACTTGCACTTGAGAGCCAGCCAATGCCTCGCGGGACATGTCGACAGCATACGGTTTGACACAAGCCGTGCTCACATCGTACTTCCTGGCCAGCGCGCACCCATCCAAAACATCCCTGTCCGTCATGGTGGGATGGAGCAGGGAGTGGTCTATCATCTTGGCGAGCGTGTGCAGAGTGGTTTCTTCTCCGATGGGCCTTCTCCTTTCAGAATAGCGCTAGTCCATTTCTCTGCGGCCACGAGCGTCACACCCTGGCCGCGATCCTTCAGAGAGAGTTCTCCTTGATGAAACCTATCAGCTCGTCGAACCGCGCGAAGGCCAGACACGTGACCGTGTCTGCTCCGCCGTAGTAGATCGCCATCCGCCCTGTCGGTGGGTCAGACAACGCAGCACAAGGGAAGACCACATTCGGAACGTCACCAACGCACTCGTAGTACTCCCTCGGGTTCAGCAGGTAGGGGCGGGTCCTGTAGATCACCCTCCAGGGTCTTTCAAGATCCAGCAGCGCCGCACCGAAGCTGTACACGAACCCGTTGCAGGAAGTAAGCACACCGTGGTAGAAGAGAAGCCACCCTTCTGACGTCTCTATCGGCGTGGGCCCCGCACCGATCTTGGTGGCTTGCCAGCCCTCAGTGGGAGACATCACGTGCCTATGGTGGCCCCAGTGGATCATGTCGGGGCTCTCGCTATAGAACATGTCGCCGAATGGTGTGTGCCCTCTATCGCTGGGCCGACTGAGCATCGCGTACTTGCTCCCTATCTTGCGAGGGAAAAGCACGCCGTTTCTGTTGTATGGCAAGAAAGCGTTCTCCATCTGGTAGAAAGTCCTGAAATCATAGGTGAAGCCGACGCCTATGGTGGGTCCGTGGTAGCCGTTACACCACGTGACGTAGTATCTGTCCTCGAGCCAGCACACCCTCGGATCGTAGGCGTGGACGAAGTCGCCTATTTCGTCGTCTTCGCACCTGAACCGGATGCGCTCCGTCTCT
>DATKVP010000093.1:0-2403 GCA_035530015.1 Anaerolineae bacterium
CCGGAGGAGCGCAATCTCATCAGCGGAAGTGGTAACGTAGGTGTGAGCATCGCCGATACCGACACCATGAGCAACACCGTCAGCGGAAACTACATCGGCACCGATGTCACTGGTACCAGGGCGCTGGGCAACGTTGAGGCTGGCGTCTGGATTGGTAACTCTGCCCAGTACAACACCGTTGGCGGCACCACGCCGGAGGAGCGCAACCTCATCAGCGGAAACCACGGTGGTGGCGTGGTCATCACCGACGCCCGCACGATGTGGAACGTCGTCAGGGGCAACTACATCGGTACTGACTTCATGGGCGTGGTGGCCTTGGGCAACGCGGACGACGGCGTCTTCATCCGCGCGGGCGCTGGCCAGAATTCGATTGGGCCCGGAAACGTCATCGCACATAACGGATCTGAGGGCGTTGCGGTGCGTGGTCCGGAGACCCTGGGCAACCTCATCAGCGCCAACGCCATCCACGACAACGAAGGAGCTGGCATCCGAAGCCTGGACGGCGGCAACGCCGGGCTACCCCCGCCGCTCATCACCCACGTTGGCACGCGGATCATCCGTGGCACCGCCCCGCCCAACTCCATCATCGAGGTCTTCTCCGATGAGGGCGATGAAGCGCGGGTCTTTGAGGGCACCGTCAGCACCGATGGGGAAGGCAACTTCACCTACCGCGTGCCTCAAGGGAGATTCACTGGACCCAACGTCACCGCCAGTGCCAGGGACGGAGAAGGCAACACCTCAGGCTTGTCCACTCCGGAGTCGCCGCCGTCACCGGTGGCTATGAGGGAGTTGCCGGGCATCGTGGGTCCCGCGCAAGTCTCCCTCGACCCCAAGACCGTGGGTACAAACCTCGGGCTGGCTCTCTTCTGTGTGCTGTTCTTCGGCCTGACGTCCAACATCTTCAACACCATCCTCAAGGACTACCGCGATGATCTGCTGGCCGCCGGAGGTAGAATGGTCCCACGGGCCTTCCCGGGCTACATAGGAAGGATAGGCCGGTCTGTTGGAGGGATGACGCAGTATGGTCGCGGCCGGCTCGTTCTGACCTGGCTGGCTGTGCTCCTCGTGACCTCGATCATCGAGTCTTTCCTGGACGAGCGGGTCGGAGTCCTGGGGCTTGAGAGGATGGGACTGCTCATGACCCTGTTCGTGGCCGCGGCAGTTGTGAGCGGGTTGGAGTTGGGCTCAGATCTGTATGCACACCGACGCTGGGCTCCCCGACTGGAGACAGAGAGCAAAGTCCAATGGCTCGGCATCGCTGCTGCCCTTGGCTGCGTAACCCTGTCACGGGCGCTGGACTTCAGCCCGGGCTACCTGTACGGAGTCGTGGGCGCCATATACGTGCTACCCAGACTGGTCCACGTTTCCGAAGCAGGCAAGAGAGCGGGTCTGGTTCTGCTGACCGTTTGGACCGGTGGATTCATCCTCTGGGGAGCCACTGCGCTCCTGCCGCCTGCTCTCGCCGAGCTGGAACCTGTCTTCCTCACCGCCTTCCTGATCGCCCTACAGGGAGTGTTCTTTGCGCTGATTCCCCTGGACGTCACCGATGGCGGCCACATCTGGGCCTGGCGGAAGAGCGTGTGGGTCGTCTTCTTCTCGGTCGTTCTCTTCTGCTTCTACCACTTCCTCCTCAACCCCAACGCCTCCGATGTGCAGGCCCTTCAGCAGAACGGCGTGCAAACACTTCTCGTACTGATTGTCGTCTTCGGGCTCGCTACGCTCCTGCTCTGGATGCTCTTCCCGTTTCGTTTGGGGCGTGCAAGAGTCCGCAGGCGATGACGGACGCACCATGAGAGGGAGGCAGCACACAACCCGGTCGAAGAGCTCACTCACCCGCGAGCTCACCAGCATTGACGGCCGCCCAGCCAGCCTCCGCGACCTCTCATCGCGGCTTCAGACCTCCAGTTGCACACAATCACGCTATATACATCCCTTGGCCTTCTCCAGGCCGCTGTGGTATAGTAAACACGCGCTTGCGAGGCGCCGCGCGGGCTTGTATTCTCGCTATCTCCACGGTGAGCTAGCACCCAAGACGAGGAGACCATGATGCGACACCGGAAGTGCCTGACCCATTCAGCCGTGTTTGCCCTCTTGTTGTTGATCGCGTCCGCGCCCGCCGCCCACGCCTACATAGACCCCGGCACGGGCAGCTACGTCATTCAGCTCCTCATTGCCGCGCTTGCTGGACTCGCCGTCGCCGTCAAGATCTACTGGAACAGGATCAAGGGACTCTTCTCCCGATCCTCGCAGGAGACCGAGGACACCGGGAGCGATGGCGAGTAGAAGCACCCTGCCGGGTTCATTTCGAGACCCCAGCGGCTTCCTCTTCGTACAGGATGGCTCCCTCTACCGCCAGGTCAACAACACGTACGCGGAGAACTACGACCACCTGATGGAGTCGGG
>DATKVP010000094.1:0-3392 GCA_035530015.1 Anaerolineae bacterium
TACAATTCACTACAGATCCACGCCGGTTACGGATATACGAAGGACTACCCAGTTGAGCGATTCTACAGGGACAACCGGCTGACCCAGATTGGCGAGGGAACTTCGGAAATCCAGAGGCTGGTGATCGCTCGCCAGATGCTAAACGACCATTAGCAGGAGGCGCCGCTCTTATGCGGCGCCTCTCACCTTCGTCCCCGAAAGGCCAATCTCAGGGAAGAACCCTCGAATCCAAAGGCCGCGCGCAGCTGGTTCTCCAGAAAGCGCTGGTAGGAGAAGTGCACTAGCTCGGGGTCATTGACAAAGAAGACGAAGTTGGGTGGGGCCACGCCTACCTGCGTTCCGTAGTAAATCCTCAGGCGCTTCCCCCTCTTCGAAGGCGGGGCGTGCCTTGCCAGTGCATCACCTATGACCCGGTTCAGTTCGGCCGTAGCTATACGAGTGGATCTAGCCTCTTGAACGACCAGCGCAACGTCGATGGCCTTCTTGACACGCTGTCCGCTGGTGGCTGAGACGAAGACCACGGGGGAATAGGCGAGAAACTTCAGAGCTCGTCGGATCTCCAACGTGTACTGCTGCATGGTGTGGGTATCCTTCTCCACCAGATCCCACTTGTTAACCACGATGACCAATCCCTTGCCCTCTTCCACTACGTAGCCCGCGATGTGCGCATCCTGCTCGGTGACCCCCTCCGTGGCATCCAGCAAGAGCAAGGCCACGTCGGCTCGTTGAATGGCCCTCACGGCACGAATGACGCTGTACTTCTCGATCCCAGGGGCCACGCGTCCCCGCCGCCTGATACCAGCGGTGTCTATCAGTATCACCGGTTCCCCGTTCCACTCGATCATACTGTCCACCGCGTCTCGCGTGGTACCCGGGGTCTCACTTACGATCATGCGCTCCTTTCCCAGGAGAGCGTTCAGCAATGAGGACTTCCCCACATTGGGGCGACCGACTATGGCTATCCTCGTTCCCTGCACTGGCTCATCCCAGGTATCGGAAGGTACACCCTTCAGGATGGCGTCGAGAAGATCGCCCGTGCCCGTACCGTGCAGGGCTGAGAGGGGGATTGGATCCCCCAAGCCAAGTTCATAGAACTCCATCGCCTCCTGCCGGCGGCTCTCGTTGTCTGCCTTGTTGACAGCCAGGATCACCGGTTTGCTGGAGCGTCGCAGGAGCTGAGCGATCTCCATATCAGTGGCGGTCGGGCCCTCCTTGACATCCACCAGAAAGATGATGACGTCTGACTCGGCGATGGCGATGGCGACCTGTTGGCGCACCGAAGACGCAAGGTCGTCAGAGGAATCGGGCAACAACCCGCCGGTGTCGATGAAGGTGAAAGTGATGCCCCCCCACTCTGCGTCCGCATAGATGCGGTCGCGCGTGGTACCCGGGACATCCTCCACAATAGCCAGGGGTTCCTCAATGAGGCGATTGAAGAGGGTGGACTTGCCGACGTTGGGACGACCAACCAGGGCCACCAGGGGTTTGCTCATGACTCCCCGATCACTACCTCGACCTGGTCGGGAAGAACAGCCTGTACCTGTAGGGACCCAGGCCTCTCCACCACAAGCGATACAAAGTGCGTACCCGGCTCGAAGTCAGAGAGATCCAGTATGACCCGCACATCTCCCGCCTCAAGGGCCTCGAGTTCCGACAGAGGACCTGCGAGGATCACCTCCACCGTGTCCGGAGAGTAGGTCGCCTCCAATCCTCTCCCCAAACCCCGGACCACCGGAGTCAGCTGGACTGTCTGACCGCTTAGGACAGGTGATATCTCTATCAGTGCTTGCACGGTCCCCATATCCTCCAACGCAGAGACGCCCTCCGGGAGGACTATCGCCACCCGTTGGGAGACGCGCTCAGCCTCCCCTGCGACGTTGACAGGGTACGTCTCCAGATAGCCAGGGATGTCATTCACTGCTCCAGGGTCTCCAAAGACGGTTACCGTGGAAGGGTCGGCGGTGATGCTGCTGATCCAATAGCCAGGTGCTGGATTGCCCTCAATGATGGTCTTGATGGAGAGTTCCCGATAGCCCACCTGCTGCTGGATGGGCACCGTCACTCTGGCCGACTTCTGCTCCAGCTCCAGCCCATCCACAGTATTGCCCACTTCGTCTCTCGGCGTCAACGGTGCGATGCGCTCGAAGGTATCTTTCTCGCCGCTCAGGTACACCTCTACAGCCAATTGCGCCACCTGGTCCACCAGAGTCTGAGGCCCACTCACCCGCATCTGAGACGGTTCCACCAGCGCTGTCCCAGCCCCGTAGCCCAGGGGCGGGTTGCCGTATACGCTGACCCGCACCCGGACCACCTTCTCGGCCCTGGTGTCGAGGCGGACGGTGAGGGCAGCCGGCGAGGTCTCCAGAATCCTCACGAGGCTGCTGGCTGGTTCCACCCGCACCGGAACCTCGTGTAGCCCTACCTCCAAACCCTCCAGATCCACGTAGGCACGGAAACCGCTGCTCCCAAGATCCTCCCAGACTGACTCAGGTGCCCTGACTCTGATCCCGATTTCCTGAACCAGACCACCCACGATGACCAGGCCTTCCCCTCTGTTGGCCACTTCCACAGGCACCAGTTCCAGAAGAGTGCCTTCTGCGAAGGGGTTCTCTTGGATGGTCGCAGCCATCCACACCATAATGGCCAGGGCTAGCGCCATCAGGAGCGATCCCATGTTGCTGACGCTGAGAAAAGGCTGCTTGCCGCTCTCAGACGCTCTAGAGAAGGTAGTTCTTGCCATAGCTATAGGACTATGAGCCCCCAGTCTACTTTTGCGAAGACCAGCGAGAGAGTGTATTGCCCAGTGGGCCCCGATACGAGGAGCGCAGAACCTCCCGCAAGCGAGATTCGTCCAGATTGCTGACCAGGCGCCCATACCTGGCCACGGAGACGATCCCGGTTTCCTCCGAAACGATTGTAGCCAGAGCGTCACTCTGTTCCGTGATCCCCACGGCCGCCCGGTGCCTCAGCCCGAGACCGCGCCGAACGCGACTAGTCTCGGCCAGCGGCAGAATACAGGCGGCAGCCACGATCCTGCCCCCTCTGATTATGGCAGCGCCGTCGTGCAGCGCCGTGTTTGGCTGAAAGATGGTCAGCAAGAGCTCGGCTGTAACCTCCCCATCAATGGGAACCCCGGTGTCGACGTACTCTTGAAGGCCGGTCTCACGCTCCACCACGATGAGCGCCCCGTGCCTTCGCTCCGACAGTGAATGCACTGCACGAGCGATGTGGCGGCTTACGCTCATGCTCACGGACTCAGCAGAAGAGAAGGCTATCAAACCGCCACCCCGGCCCAGCCGCTCCAGAGCACGTCGAAGTTCAGGCTGGAAGATGACGGGCACGGCCACCAGGAGTGCTGGAAGGGTGTTGCGAATCAGCCAGTTGAACGCCGT
>DATKVP010000095.1:0-2473 GCA_035530015.1 Anaerolineae bacterium
ACTGCTGCGATGCCATGAACGTCACAGACAACCAGACGGCCATCGTGCGCATGTCGAGCCTAGCAGCATGTGCTCTACTCAGGCAGATAGGCATCGATGCCGTGATGCAGATGGTGACCAGGGACAGAAACAGGCTGGCCATGCAGAGCGACATTCTGGGCGCCGTGGCGCTGGACATCCGCAACCTGCTGTGCCTATCCGGGGACCATCAGAAGTTCGGCAACCATCCAACGGCGAAGAACGTGCACGATATCGACTCCATTCAACTCACGCAGATGGTCAAGACCATGAGAGATGAAGGGCAGTTCATGAGCGGTGACAAAGTGTCAGGCGATGTACCAGTCTTCGTTGGATGCGCCGCTAACCCCTTCGCCGATCCCTTCGAGTTCCGTGTGCTGAGGCTCGCCAAGAAGATACGCGCTGGTGCAGATTTCATCCAAACACAGGGTGTCTTCGATGTACCGCGGTTCTCTGCGTGGATGGAGATGGTGCGCGATCAGGGCCTCCACGAGAAGACCCACATACTGGCAGGAATCATCCCCATGAAGTCGGTGGGCATGGCCCGCTACATGAAGAAGCACGTAGCCGGTCTGATGATCCCTGATGATCTCGTCGACAGAATGGCGCAAGCCCCCGACGCCAAGGCAGAGGGGGTGAATATCGCGTGTGAACTCATAGAGCAGGTTCGAGACATTCCCGGCGTTCGAGGGGTACACATCATGGCGGTAGCCTGGGAAGAGATCGTGCCAGAGATTGTCGAGAGGGCAGGACTCCTTCCCAGACCGAGACTGTGACAGCAGGCAGGAGGGAGAATTGACGGAACCACACCCCACAATCATGGTGGTTGACGATGATCCGGATATCTTGGATGCCCTGACCACGATACTGGGCACGCAACCCTACACCATGGAGACAGCCCGCGACGGGGTGGAGTGCGTGGACAAAGTCAGGGCGGAAATCCCGGACCTGATCGTCCTGGATCTACTCATGCCCAAGAAGGATGGCTTCGCGGTCGTCCGGGAACTCAGAGAGAACCCCAGGTATGCAAGCATACCGATTCTCATCCTGACTTCCGTGAGAGAGGACGCGAGCCGGAGACGCTACGAACTAGAGACGGGCCTGGCCATGGATGTCCAGGACTACGTGGAGAAGCCTGTCTCGCCCCAAGATCTTCTCGATCGGGTCAAGAATCTGCTCGAGCGCGGACACTGAGAAACCAGAAACTGACAATCGGACTGGGAGGACGCAAATGACTAGCCCGGCAAAGATCCTACTCGTTGACGATGACCATGACTTTGTGGAAGCGACAAAGATAGTGCTCGAGAGCGCGCCCTACGAGGTGGCCGTGGCTTATAATGGCGACGAGGCGCTCCGCACAGTCAGAGAGGTCGACCCAGACCTGATCATTCTGGACATCATCATGCCTGAGAAACACGGCTTCAAGGTCTGCGAAGCCCTCAAGAGCGATCCGCAGCTGGCCAATATCCCTGTGATCATGTTGACCAGCCTCTCACAGCAGATGGGCGAGACCGCTTTCTCGCTGACCGACGGTATGATGCTGGAGGCGGACGACTACATAGACAAACCGGTGACGCCAGAGGAACTGCTCAGGAGAGTGCAGAGGTTTCTGGAGGGCGGTCGGGAATAGCACTCCATACAGTCAGCCGTGGCTCGAGACCGCGCGGGTACGGTCTCTGTGGCTGGCGACGAGAAGAGAAGGAAGGGTTGGAAAATGCTTGTCTCCGAACAGAAACCGTTGGATGAAATCCTGCACTCCCTCGACGGAGAGAACGCCATCTTCCTGCTTGGCTGTCAGGGTTGTGCCGAGGCGTCGCACACCGGGGGCGAGGAAGAGGTTCTGGCCATGAAGGCCAGTCTGGAGGACGCCGGCAAGACAGTGTCAGGCTGGACAGTGTTGGATTTTCTCTGCCAGAAGGCACTGGTCAAGACAGGTCTGCAGGCATTCAAAGCGCAGGTCCTGGCCAGTGACTCGCTGCTGGTGATGTGCTGTGGTGTGGGCGTGCAGGCCACGGCAGCGGTGGTGGACAAGACGATTCACCCAGCATGTAACACCCTATCTATGGGTGGGGCGCAGGGTGAATGGCGTGGTAGCGAGCGTTGCGGTGAGTGCGGAGAGTGCCTGCTGGACTACACAGGCGGGATCTGTCCCATTACCGCCTGCACGAAGAGCCTGATCAATGGCCCCTGTGGCGGAGCCCGCGACGGAAGGTGCGAACACCAGCCCGAGGTGCGTCCCTGCGGCTGGCACCTAATCTATGAACGACTCCAAGAACGGGGGCGTCTCGACAAGCTGAGGGAGATACACATGCCGCGCGATCATGCCAAGGCGGAACCCCCCAAGGCGCTGCGATCGACGAAGTTCTGGGCACTGGAGCAAGCGGAGGAGTAGAGAGGAAAGCATGAAACTTACGGAGCTCTTCACTGACAGCGGGTTTGTGATCACTTCGGAGGC
>DATKVP010000096.1:0-11093 GCA_035530015.1 Anaerolineae bacterium
CGTCACCTCGCCCACTATCCTCACCGCCAGCCCCGGCCCGGGAAACGGATGGCGATACACCACGTCCTCTGGCAATCCCAACTCCAGGCCCACCTGGCGCACCTCGTCTTTGAACAGGTAGCGCAGCGGCTCGATGAGGGCGAAGGCCATGCGCGATGGAAGTCCCCCCACGTTGTGATGGGCCTTGATGCGCGCGGCACCTCCCCGTCCGGTACCGGCACTCTCGATCACATCGGGGTACAGAGTGCCTTGAGCTAGATAATGAATGGGGCCGAGCTTCGCCGCTTGGTCCTCGAACACTCGGATGAACTCCTCACCGATGATCCGCCGCTTCGTCTCGGGGTCTACCACCCCCTTCAAGCCTTCCAGGAATCTCTGCCGCGCATCCACGACGATCACGTTCAGACGGAGATAATCATCGAATAGCTCCTTGTTCCGCTTCCCTTCTCCCTTCCGCAGGAGTCCGTGATCCACAAACACGCAGATCAATCGATCGCCGATGGCCCTATCTACCAGAGCCGCGGTGACGGTGGAGTCGACGCCTCCGGATAGCGCGCAGATGACCCTTTGCGATCCCACACGGTCCCTGATCTGTCTCACACTCTGCTCGACGAACGACTGCGGTGTCCACGTTTCTTTGCAGGCACAGATGTGATGGACGAAATTGGAAATGATGTGCGCTCCATGCCGCGTATGGGACACCTCGGGATGGAACTGAAGGCCGTACAGTCTGCGGCCTTCGTCACCCATGGCAGCGATGGGCGAGTTAGCTGTGTAGGCCAGGGATTCGAATCCAGGAGGCAGCTGGTCGATGAAGTCGCCGTGGCTCATCCACACCGGTTGTGAGAAGGGCACTCCGGCAAAGAGGGGAGATGCGAGGTTGCTGACCTGTAGCTCGGCCAGGCCATATTCCCGCTTCTCCGCTCTGGTCACGCGACCGCCCAGTGCCGATGCCAGGAGTTGAATGCCGTAGCAGATACCCAGCACGGGCAGACCGCTGCTCAAGACGTACGAGGGCAGGGAAGGGGCCGTCTCGCCGTAGACGCTGGCTGGACCTCCTGAGAGGATAAAGCCCCTGGGCCGGAGACTTCGGACTTCTTCCTCGGGTGCGTCATGGGGGATCAACTGACAGTAGACCTGGGCTTCCCTCACCCGTCGGACGATCAGTTGGCTGTACTGCGATCCGAAGTCTATGACCGCAATGGCATCGCCTCTTCCTGTGGTCATCTCCGCCGCCTATCTGAAGACTATCCTGTCATCCTCCATGCTCTCGATGATGACCACAGATTCGACAGGCACATCGAGGGACGCCAGCCTCTCGCGCCCCGCCTCAAACGCCTTCTCGATCACTGCGCCGATGGCCACCAACTCGGCACCGCTCTCCTTGACCAGGCTGGCCAGCGCGTCGATAGTCCTGCCCGAGGCCAGGAAATCATCGATGACAATCACCCGGTCGTCTGGGGTCAAGAATTCGCGGGCCACGATCAACTGGACCATGCTGCCTTTGGTGTGCGAGGGGACCATGCGCTCATAGGAATCCGGTGGCATGGTGATGGACCATACCTTGCGCGCGAACACGACAGGGAGACCCAGAGCCACACCCACCTCCAGGGCTGGTGCGATCCCCGAGATCTCGGCGGTCAGTATCTTGTCGGCCTCATCCGCGCTGAACCTGGCGGCGAGCTCCTGCCCAATCCGCACCATCAGACGGCAATCGACCTGATGGTTCAGGAAGCTATTGACGTTCAGGATGCCGCCGCCCATGTTCTTTCCATCAGCCAGGATTCTGTCCTTCAGTTCCTTCATCCCGCCCCCTCGTCAATCGGTCCCAGTGCGTCCCCGGCAAAACCTGGTGCGATCCGAGTAGACAACCCTCTCCAATCATTCACGAGTAGTCCAAGCAGCGAACTCACCATGGCCTCACAGTAGATTCATCTACTGACTCTCGAAGCAAAGAGAGACCATCAGGTGCACAAGACAAGCGAGGACCTTGTGCGCGCATGCGCGTCAGAGAACGGGAGTCTCAGCCACCTAAACACAGTCCTCTGGGAGTAGGATCGAGGCCTGCACCCACTTGACGATGGAGTACGGGGTGTGCTCGGTCGCTGAGTGCCGCTAGCTGGCTCACCGCTCCACATCCCTGTCAGCACAGCCTCTCAAGCTAGACCGCGACGCGAGGTGCGAGACCACAACAGGGGCCTTCACCAGGATCGCTCCAGCCCTCCTCCTCGGGTGCACCGGGGCCAGCGGCGATCCCGCCCCTTCTTGACCCTGCTCGACGCGGGACTACGAGGTTGCCCCGCTACTCGGGCGCTTCCTGCGCTTGGTGGGGGGAGGCGGCATGAGAGCTACAGGCAGCACCTCGTCCATCCTCTCCACGAAGATGAATTCGAGGTCCTTCCTCACCTTCCTCGGTATCTCCTGAAGGTCCATCTCGTTCTTCTTGGGAAGGAGGACCTTCTTCAAACCGGCGCGATGGGCAGCCAGTACCTTTTCCTTCAGGCCCCCGATGCCCAGGACGCGTCCCCTCAAGGTGATCTCACCCGTCATCCCCACTTCACGATGGACGGGCCTGCGAGACAGTGCCGAGACGAGAGCGGTGGCTATGGTTATCCCGGCCGAGGGTCCGTCCTTGGGGATGGCGCCCTCCGGGACGTGGATGTGAATGTCCAGCTTGTCGAACTGGCTCTTCTCGACGCCCAGATCAGTCGCGTGGGAGCGTGTGTAGCTGAGAGCGGCCTGGGCAGATTCTTGCATCACATCACCCAACTGGCCGGTGAGGATGAGGTTGCCCTTGCCCTCCATCAGCGTGACCTCAACGGACATGGTGTCACCGCCCGCGGCAGTCCACGCAATGCCTGTCGCCAGACCCACCTCGTCGTTCTCCTCCATGATCCCATACGTATATCGAGGAGGGCCCAGATACCTGAGCAGTGACTGCAGCGTCACGAGGCGCGGTGCTCTCCTGCCCTCAACCCTGGTCCTCGCCACCTTGCGACAGATGGTGGCGATGGTCCGCTCCAGATTGCGCACTCCAGCCTCGTACGAATACTCGCGTATCATGCTTCGCAGAGCCTGATCTGAGAATCTCAACTCCTTGAGCCCGTTTTCCTCTATCTGCCGTGGTATCAGGAACCGCTTGGCGATTTCCACCTTCTCTTCTTCGACGTATCCCGGAAACTCTATGACCTCCATCCTGTCCTCCAGGGCTGGGGTCACCGTGTCGAGGATATTCGCCGTGGTGATGAACATCACCTTGGACAAGTCGTAGTCCACATCCAGATAATGGTCGGAGAAAGCGTTGTTCTGCTCTGGGTCCAGGACTTCCAGCAGGGCTGCGGCTGGATCGCCTCGGAAGTCGCTGCCCACCTTGTCTATCTCGTCGAGCATGAAGACCGGGTTGATGCTCTTGGCGCGCCGCATGGTTTGTATGATGCGACCAGGGAGCGCCCCGATGTAGGTGCGGCGATGCCCCCTGATCTCCGCCTCATCCCGAATTCCGCCCAGGCTGACGCGAACGAAGCTCCTGCCCAGAGCCTTGGCGATAGACCTGCCCAGCGAGGTCTTCCCGGTCCCCGGGGGCCCCACAAAACAGAGAATTGGGCTGCGCATCTTCTTGCCAGCTAGCTTGCGCACAGCCATGTACTCTACGATGCGCTCCTTTGCTTTGGGCAGACCGTAGTGCTCGCGGTCCAGAAGCCTAGCCACCTCCGACACGTCGGCCTTGTCCCTGGTCTCTTTCGTCCACGGGAGATCGATCAGCCAATCCAGGTAGGTCCGGATGACACCCGTTTCCGGGGACATGGGGGGCATGGCGTCGAGCCGGCTCAATTCCTTCTCTGCCTTCTCCCTCACTGCGGCGGGCATCTTGGTCGCCGCTATCTTGTCCCGGAGTTCGTTCTTCTCCGACATCAGCGGGTCCATCTCGCCCAGTTCATTCTGGATGATCCTCATCTGCTCCCGGAGGACGTACTCCCGCTGGCTCTTGTCGACTTCCTCTTGAACCTGAGACTGGATCTGGTCCTCCAGTTCCAGGACATCCAACTCCTTGGCCAGCAGAACGCTCAGCTTCTGCAAGCGCATGACGGGATCCAGCGTCTCCAGTATCTCCTGCCGTTCCTCAATATCCAGGGTGAGGTGGAACGCTATGACGTCTGCCAGCCAGCCTGCATCCTCGGCATTCAATGCGGTCACGAAGGCGTCTTCGGGAAGAGACCGGCTCAGTTGCACGCACTTCTCGAAGAGCGCCAGAGCCGCCCTCATTAGAGCTTCCGTGAGTGGTTGCTCTTCGACGTCATCGAAGATGGGCTCCGTTCTCACTCGATAGAAGCCGTCAGTCTGGGTGTATTCCACTACTCGCGCCCGTTGCAGGCCCTCGACCAGGATGCTGGTGGTCCCGTCCGGCATGCGCAGCGTGCGCGCGATAGTAGCGACAGTGCCCACACTGTACATGTCCTCAGGAGCCGGGTCTCTGATCTCGGGCTCTTTCTGGGTGACGATCATGATGCAGTGGTCGCTGTCGAGGGCTTCGTCCACAGCCCGCAGGGAGCGATCCCGCCCCACAAAGAGAGGTATCATCATGTGGGGGAAGACGACCGCATCGCGTACAGCCAGAAGAGGATACTCGACCATCTCGCTCTCCTCTTCCCAGACTGTGGTCACATCTTGTTCCATACTTGTGCCTCCGATAACAAAGCTCCTCCTTCATATTATACGATGGTTTCCCCATTTTTCAAATTGTTCCACGCTCCCCAGGCCTGCCTTGCCCACCAGGACCGCTGGACTGGGCAGGCGGCGCACGCCCCTCCCCCGCTCGATCCCTTGACAAAAGCATCGCCATTGCGTATGCTCTTCCTGGGAGGCGAAGATACGTGGGTACCCTTTACGTGGTTGGCACCCCCATAGGCAACCTTGAAGACATCACCCTGCGCGCCTTGCGCATCCTGGGCGAGGTCGGCCTCATCGCCGCAGAAGACACCCGAGCATCTCGGAAGCTGCTCTCGCATTATGACATCAGAACCCCTCTCACGAGTTACTGGGAGTACAACAAGCTGGCCAAGCTGGAGTACATCCTGAACGTGCTGGCGGAGCAGGACGTGGCCCTGATCTCCCGGGCCGGGATGCCTGGCATCTCGGACCCAGGGTATGAGTTGATCAAGGCTGCCCTCGAGCATGGATTCGGCGTAGTCCCGGTACCCGGCCCCTCCGCCCTGGTTGCTGCCCTTGTCGTCTCCGGTCTGCCTACCGACAGCTTCCTCTATCTGGGTTTCCTGCCCCGCAAGCGGGGCAAACGAGCGCGTCTGCTCTCGGCCTTCGCTGGCGAGACCCGCACCCTCGTGGCGTTCGAGGCTCCTCATCGCCTGCTGGATGCCCTGGGAGACATCAAGGAGACGCTGGGCGAGCGGTCGCTGGCCGTCACCAGGGAGCTGACCAAACTGCACGAGGAAGTAGTCCGCGGGACCACCAGCGAGGCTATCCGCCACTTTGAGGGTAGCCCACCGCGAGGCGAGGTAACCCTGGTTATCGAGGGAGCAGCGGAGTCGAGCTGGGAGCGGGACGAGGTGGAGAACGCTCTCAGACAGCTCAAGAGGGAGGGGCTGCCGGGGACCGAGGCCTCCAAGCAAGTGGCCAAGATGAGCCAGCGACCGAGGGCCGAGGTGTACCGAATCTGGCTATCCCTGGAGGACGAATGAGCACAGCCGATCTGGACGACATCGCTTACCTGGAGCGTTTCGACCCCCAAGACATGGGCAAACGCATCTCCGAACTCCCCAGGCAGTGCAAAGAAGCCGCGGCCCTGGTCAGGAAGTGTTCTCTACCCGATGACTACCGGGGAGCTGATAGCATCGTGGTCCTGGGACTGGGTGGTTCGGCCATTGGGGGTGACCTGGTGTGCACCCTCATACGGGACGAGTGCTCTGTGCCGATCTTCGTCAACAGGGCCTATGACCTGCCGGCCTTTGTCAGCGACAGGACCCTGGTCTTAGCCTCCAGCTACTCCGGCAACACCGAGGAGACGCTGTCTGCCTTCAGGCAGGCGCTGGACCGCGGCGCCTTGTGTTCGGCCATCACCACTGGTGGACAGTTGGCGGAGATTTGCAGAAATGAGCACCTCCCTGTGATCACCTTCGACTATCATTCTCAACCTCGTGCCGCTCTGGGCTATTCCTTTATGATCCTCTTTCTGGTACTCCAGAAGCTCGGCTACGTCTCCGACAAACCGAAGCAGCTCGAAGACGCGCTTCTCTCTCTCGAGCGCCTGGGTTCGCGGATCGCGCCGGAGGTCCCGGAGGCAGACAACCCGGCCAAGCAGCTCGCTCGACGGCTGGAGGGAAAGCTGCCCGTGTTCTACGGGGCAGGACACCTATCGGAGGTGGCACGACGCTGGAAGTGCCAGTTGAACGAGAACAGCAAATCCTGGGCGTTCTGGGAGGTCCTGCCCGAGTTGAATCACAATGCTGTGGCGGGATACGAGTTCCCCAGCAGCCTGGCTCCACATCTGCGCGTACTGATGCTTGCTTCGGATCTGTACCAGCCCCGCCTCCAAGCCCGTATGGAGGTGACCGGGGAGATCCTCAGCCAAAGGGGTATCGCCCATGAGCAGATCCAGGTTCAGGGTAGGAGCCGCTTCTCACAGTTGCTCTGGGCTATCCATTTTGTGGATTTCGTGAGCTACTACCTGGCTGCCATCAACGGCGTTGACCCCACGCCCGTAGACAGCATCGTCTATCTCAAGCAAAGACTCGCGAAGATTCCTTAAACCCATCCTCGGCGTCCGTGGAGAGAAGCCCGTGAGCGCCAAATCACCAGACAGGGCCCGTGAGGTCGTGCTCTCTGTGCCCTACTTCGCCCACCTGGACACCAGCGCCATGGAGGCGGTGGCCTCGAGCGCCATCAGGCGAGACTACGCCAAGGGCGCGGTGGTCTTCCTCGAGGGCGACCCTTGCGCCGGACTGCACGTCATCGAGAAGGGGCGCGTCAAGCTGTACAAGGTCTCGGTGGAAGGCAGGGAGCAAGTCGTCAAGCTGCTGGGGCCAGGGGAGTTCTTCAACGAGGTCGCCGTGCTCGATGGGGGCCCCAACCCCATCAGCGCCATGGCCGCGCTGGACGCCACGCTGTGGGTCGTAGGCTGTGCCGCTATGCGCCATCTTGTGAGCAGCCACCCCTCGCTGGCCACCGCCATCATCGAGAACCTGGCGGCGAGCTCCCGCGAGCTCCTCTCCCTGGTGGAGGACCTGTCGCTGCGCACCGTCAGTGCCCGCCTGGCCAAGTTGTTGCTGGCTCGAGCGGAGACCGCAGGCGAAGCCCCGCTGCGCACGTCCCAGCAGGAGATGGCAGCCCAGGTGGGAACGGTGCGCGAGATGGTGGGGCGGGTCCTGCGCACGTTCGAGGACGAGGGCCTCATCCGCTTTGACCGGCATCGGATTCTCATCCTGGACCGGGAGGGGTTGGAGAAGGAGGCCATGATCTAGGCATCCTCACCAGGTGAGACTTTTGTCGCAGACACACGGTCAGCCTTGCCGTACAATGAAAGTGCACCAAGGCTGACCGTTTTGTTTTGAGGGGAGGGCCATGACTGGAGCAGACTTGAGAACACCGGCCATAGATGAGGAACTGTGCACAGGGTGCGGGGACTGCATAGCCGTCTGTCCGGAGCACGCACTGGCACTGAAAGATGAACGCGTCACCCTTCTCCATCCCGAGGACTGTCAGTACTGCGGTGATTGCGAGGAACTATGCCCAGCGGGGGCGATCTCGCGCACGTTCGATATCGTCTTTTCCAGCGACGCATAGCACATGGAGGATAGTATGCCCACCCGTCAGATGGTGAACATAGATCAGGAACTGTGCAACGGCTGTGGCCTGTGCGTGATTCCCTGCGCAGAGGGGGCCATAGAGCTTGTTGATGGCAAAGCTCGGGTGTTGAACGAGGAGTTGTGCGACGGTGCAGGGTTCTGCCTGGGTGTTTGTCCCAGCGGCGCCCTCAGCATTGAGGAGCGAGAGACTGTCCCGTTCGATGAAAGGGCAGTGGAGGCGCGTTTGCACGAGCGCGCTCCCGCGTACATGGTTCAGACCTGCTTCCAGTGTGGCGGCTCGGAGCAGGAACGTACTTTGCTGCCCTGCCGTCAGCATGGGCAAAGCCTGTGGGTGTGCACCAGGTGCCTGCCCGCGCTGATCCACGGCTAGGGGGAGAGGATCGCATGTCCCTGTTCAGAGGGTGTCCAGGCGCAGTCAACATCAGAGAGGCCAGGCCAGAGGAGATCGCGTGCCCGCAATGCGGTGGCGACGTGGAGATCTGGTCCGACGAGGTCTCTGCTCGGTGCCCCCTGTGCGGAGACAGAGTCAGCCGGGAACAGGGGCCGTCTTGCATCGACTGGTGCTCATCCGCCGAGTTGTGCGTGGGCACCGAGAAGTATCAGCGTCTGAAGGGGTCCGGGAGGGAGACTGAGGACGAATCATGAATCACCCCGATCTCTGGGACACCCTCAGCGGAGAATACGACCGCTTCGTAGACTGGGAGCAGCGGCTGGCTGGAGAGATGCCCTTTCTGGAGAGCGCCCTCGCCAAGGGTGGAGCACGACGGGTTCTGGATGCGGCCTGCGGAACCGGCCATCATGCCCTCGCCCTGGCGACGAAGGGATACCAGGCGGTGGGGAGCGACATCAGTGCGCGGATGATTCGTCGAGCGCGTGAGAACGCCAAGGACGCCGGGGCTGCCGTCGAGTTTTTTCAAGCCCCCCTTGGAAGTCTACGCCAGACCATTGAAGAGCCATTTGACGCGGTTCTCTGTCTGGGCAACTCGCTGCCCAGCCTCCTCAGCGAGGACGCCCTCCATGCTGCCCTAGTGGACATGGCCGAGGTGCTGGTTCCCCCTGGCCTGCTCATCGTCCAGAACCTGAACTACGACCGCATCTGGCCCCGCCAGGAAAGATTCTTGCCCCTGGTGACCCATCGCCAGGAGGAAGAGGAATGGTTGTTCTGGCGACTCATGGACTTCCACGAGCGGACGCTCACCTTCAACATGATCTTCTTCCACAAACAGAACGAAGAATGGACCTACAAGGTGGGGAGCACTGAGCTTCGCCCCATCTTTCAGGACGAGCTGGAACAGCAACTACTGCGGGCGGGCTTCTCCAGCGTGGAGTTGTACGGGGACTACGCCGGTCACCCCTACGAACAGGGCACCAGCGGCGACCTGATAGTCGTGGCCCACAGAGAAACGGCGCCATCGCCCGTTGGCGACTCCACGACCGATTCCACCATAGACTCTGAAACCCGACACCCGGCTTCAACAGGCCAGAGTGCCGGTTTCTCCACATGATATCAAGGCAGGTACACCATGATCGCCAGTTTCGTCATCACCTTTAGAGAGGCCCTCGAGGCGGCCCTCATCGTGGGCATCGTCCTCGGGTACCTGGCCAGGACGGGGCAGACCCGATACAACAGGGTTGTCTATATGGCCATCGGCGCTGCTGTGACCGCCAGCATCGCCGGCGCCGCGCTCTTCAATAGCATCGCAGGTGGGTTCACAGGTCGAGCAGAGCAGATCTTCGAGGGAGCCACCATGCTCATCGGCGCCGCGCTGCTGACTACCATGATCCTGTGGATGATGGGCCAGAGGCGCGTGGCAACAGAGCTGCGTGAGAAAGTGGCCACCACAGTCGCCGAGGCTCAACGACTGGGCCTCTTTGCGCTGGTCTTCGTGTCCGTACTCAGGGAGGGCATAGAGAGGGTCATCTTCCTGGGAGCAGCGAGCTTCGCCGCCACGGATTACAGCCTCGTGGGCGCGCTGGGTGGGCTACTGGTGGCCGGACTCCTGGGATACGCGATCTTCGCCGGGTCCATGAGACTCGATCTGGGGAAGTTCTTCACCGTCACCAGCATCCTGCTTGTTCTCTTCGCCGCCGGACTGGCCGCGCACGGCGTCCACGAACTACAGGAAGCCGGCATGATCCCCGTAGTCGTGGAACACGTCTGGGACGTCAACCCGGCGCTGAATCCAAACGGCGGATATCCACTGCTCCACGAGAACGGATCGCTGGGCAGCGTGCTCAAGGCGCTGTTCGGCTACAACGGTAACCCCTCTTTGCTGGAGTTGGTGACCTACCTGGCCTATCTCCTCCTGGTCTCTGTCCTCTGGAGGAGGGTGGAGGTCCAGCGTAAGGCCGCGGAGCTGGAGGTCCGTCCGGCGCTCCCTCAGAACCGGTCCGAGGGCATGCCGGTCGAATGATCAGCTGAGTCGGCTCACAAGCCCAAGGTCGCATCATCATAGAAAGGGAGGTGCTCACCATGCAAAGCTATGACGTGTGGGAGATATCGGACCACGTATATTGGGTAGGCGCGCGAGACTGGAACCGCCGGGTCTTCGACGCCCTGATCCCCCTACCTCAGGGGACCACCTACAACGCCTACGTGGTGAGGGGCAAGAAGAAGACCGCCCTGGTGGACACGGTGAACCCGGGCTTCGAAGAGGAGCTGGCCGCCAGGATCAATCAGGTGATGGACCAGGAGGCACTGGACTATGTGATCATGAACCACGCCGAGCCGGATCACGCCGGCGCCATCCCGCAGGTGATGAAACTCAATGGGGGCGCGACGCTGGTCACCACCGAGAAGGGCGCCAAGATGGCCGAGGTCTACTACGGCGTGCAGCAGGACAGGGTCCTCGTCGTCCGCGACGGAGACACCCTCGACCTGGGGGGCAAGACGCTGAGATTCATCGAGGCCCCCTGGCAGCACTGGCCGGAGACCATGTTCACCTACCTCGTGGAGAACAAGGTCCTCTTCCCCTGCGACTTCCTCGGCTTCCACACCGCCTACGGGTTGTACGATGACCAGGTGGAGGAGTTCGTGCCCTTCGCCCAGCGGTACTTCGGCGAGATTTTGATGCCTTTCAGGAAGATGGGGCAGAAGGCGCTGGAGAAGATCGAGGGTCTCCATATCGAGCTCATCGCCCCCAGCCATGGTCCCATCCACAGGAACCCCGAGTGGATTCTGGACCTCTATCGCCAGTGGACCGCCGGAGAGACGCTGGAGAAGGTGGTGGTGGTCTACGTCACCATGTGGCAGTCCACAGAGGCCATGATCAAGGC
>DATKVP010000097.1:0-5141 GCA_035530015.1 Anaerolineae bacterium
GAAGGGATGTTGGGCTTTGTGGTCCTGGTGGACAGCGCCCGACCAGAGACTTTCCGTGAAGCCAAGACGCTTGTGAATCGCTTCCGCAGGTACTCCCCGACGCCGTACGTGATCGCCGCCAACAAGCAAGACATGGAGGACGCCTGGCCACCGGAGGACATGCGCATCGCACTCAGGCTGTCTTCCGACACCAAGGTCATGTCTTGTGTCGCTACCGACCGTGAGAGTGTGAGGAAAGTGCTTCTCGAATTGCTGTACTCCATCCTGGAGTCGGCTGACTGAAGTCAGGAGCGCAGAGAGGGCTCCAGGGCGGCTTCTGTCAACTGTGGCCCGTGTGGGTAGTTGTGGGCCGCGACGCCCGGAGACTTGAGCTTTCGACCTGCCCAAGGAGGAATACTGATGGCGAAACCGAGGACGGTACAGATGGTAGAGCGCTTGAGAGATCTCCAGGTGAGCACCCCTGATATCGAAGCCTCGGCGGTAGTCAGCCTTGATGGGCTGATCATGGCATCTTCCCTTCCCCCGGGAGTCGAGGAGGATCGCGTATCTGCGATGTCGGCTGCCATGCTCTCGCTCGGGGAGCGCATAGCTGGCGAGTTGGGGCGTGGCCTGTTGGAACAGGTCTACATAAGGGGGGAGAACGGGTACGTAATCTTGAGAGCTGTGGGCGAGGAAGCTGTGCTCACGGTGCTCGCTCGAAGCACAGCCAGGCTCGGACTGCTGCTCCTTGACATGAAGCGTGCCGCTGAGGACTTGGCGGAGATAGTGTGATACGCCGCCCGCTGGCGCTGGTCCGCATCCTTGAGAGCTGGGCAACGCTGGGCTTCAGACCAGAATGTGGCAACCCATGAGATTGCTGACAAGGTAGTCTGTAGCGTCGCTGGCGGAGGTGTGCCCTGAGAGAAGCATCAGACGTCGAAGATACCTACTACTCCAACAAGCTGGCGCGTCTCTACCTGGCAGCCATCGAAGACATGATGGGCAGCAACGGAGTTGCCGCCGCTCTCCGGCTGGCGGGGTTGGGGCACCTGATTGGCCACTATCCTCCGAACACGCTTGATCGCGAGTTCCGTTTCGAGGACTTTGCAGCTATCAACCAATCCATTGTGGAGATGTACGGGCCTCAAGGGGCGAAGGGACTGTGTCTGCGAGCAGGGAGAGCGACCCTCAGAAATGCGGTGGCAGAGGGTGGTCTGATGGCGGATCTCCCCGATCCTGCCTTCAAACTACTGCCTGCCGGAGCCAAGGTGAAGGTTGGGTTGCATACTCTTGCCGAGGTCTTGTCCAAGCTGAGTGATCAGAAGGCGCGTCTCGAGGAGCGTGATGGTGCTCTCTTTTTCGTCGTCGAGACCTGTCCCGAGTGTTGGGAGCGGACTTCAGACGACGCTATCTGCCATGGAACCACTGGGATACTGCTCGAGGCGCTACATTGGCTGACCGACGGTATGAAGTATACCGTGACTGAGACCGGGTGTATCGCACGGGGCGAGCCTGCTTGTACTTTCGAGATCGGGACAAGGCAGGAGGAGGCCGCGATCGAAGAGTCCGAGGGGACGGCAAGCGATACAGTTGGAGTGTGAACTCAGCAGAGCCACGGTCGAAGACTGAGGTGTAGTAGTCGGGCTTTCCAAACGGCACGACTCGTTGTATAATCAGGACAGCAACTGAATATAAGCATCCAGGGGAGTCTGGTGAGCCAGACTGAGAGGAGGGCCCGTAATGCCCTCGACCCCACGAACCTGATCGGGGTAATGCCAGCGTAGGGACGGTTGCTTGCTCACTATCGTGAGCCGCTGCTCTGCGTGGGCAGCGGCTCTTTTCTTGGAGGTGCGATGCGTGCACTGATAGTGGCCAATGGACCCGTGCCCAAGCCACCACATCCCGGTATTCGCATTCAGGATGAGGACTTGGTGATCTGTGTTGATGGAGGAGCGAGGAACGCGCTGGCTCTGGGACTTAAGCCACAGATCGCCATCGGCGACATGGATTCCATGGAGGGAGAGTTGCGAATGCACCTGGAGGGGGAAGGCTGTCACTTCATCGAGCATTCTCCCCGCAAGGACGAAACTGATTCCGAGTTGGCCATCAGGTACGCGCTCGCCCAGGGGGCTACCGAGTTGGTTCTGCTGGCAGCACTGGGTGGTCGCATAGACCATACTCTGGCTAATGTTATGCTCCTGGCTCTGCCGGAGCTGAGCGAAGTGAGAGCTCGGTTGATAGACGGTAACCAGGAGTTGATGCTCGTCCGGGGCGAGACTGCGATCGAGGGCACTCCGGGCGACATCGTATCTCTGGTTCCGTTGTGCGCCGACGCGGGGGACATCCACACCGCGGGTTTGGAGTATGCCCTCCACGGCGGCTCTCTGGAGTTCGGCACGGCTCGAGGGGTGAGCAACGTGCTTGTGACCCCTCGAGCCAAGGTCGAGGTAGGACAAGGGCTTCTGCTGCTTGTACATCACCATCAACTGCCGTCGAAGGATGATGAATCTGGATCGCAAGGAGGGTATTGATGAGTAGCATTACCGTTAGCTTCCAGGTCATTCCTATCTGTGACGATCCCTATCCCGTGGTGGACAAGGCGATAGACGTCGTAGATCGCTCGGGTGTCAAGTACGAGGTCGGACCTCACGAGACCACCATGGAGGGCGAGCTGGACGACCTACTGAAGGTGGTCAAGGCTGGTCACAGGGCCTGCTTCGAGGCCGGGGCACAGCGGGTCATAACGTTCGTCAAGATCGTCGATGCGGTGGGCGGGACAACCATCGATGACAAGGTAGCCAAGTACAGGGAATGATGGAAGGTAGAGAGTTACGTGGCTCGTCCGATACGGCCCAGGGCTCATCTTCGGCTGCTCCGATCCCGGGTCACATGCTGAGAAACGGTCTCCGTCAGGCACGGCGGTACGCGCCACCCTTGCTGCTGATACTCCTTTTGCTAACCGCCTGGCAGCTGCTAACGTGGCTGCTACAGGTGCCGAAGTGGTTGTTGCCGTCACCGTGGCAGATCGTGGTCGCTGGTGTCGAGGCGCGAGGATTGCTGGGCTCGCATACCTGGCAGACCTTGAAGGAGACCTGGCTGGGCCTGGGCCTGGCGGTGCTGGTCGGCCTGGGTCTTGCTCTGGTGATCGACTTCTCCAGCTTGCTTCGCCGCACCGTGTACCCACTGCTGGTGGCTTCTCAGACAGTGCCGATCCTGGCTCTCGCTCCTCTTCTGATCATCTGGTTCGGCTATGGCATTCTGCCCAAGGTCATTGTGGTGGCCCTGGTCTGTTTCTTTCCCATCGTGGTCAGCACCGCCGATGGACTGAGAGTGGCCGATCCTGACCTCATGGCACTGCTCAGGGCTATGGGGGCGAACAGGCGCCAGACGTTTTTCAAGGTCCGGGTGCCGGGGGCTCTGCCCTCTTTCTTCTCTGGTCTCAAGATCGCCATCACCTACAGTGTGGTCGGTGCTGTGATTGGCGAGTGGGTGGGGGCCAGTCGAGGACTCGGCATCTTCATGATCCGATCCTCCAAGAACTTCCTCACAGATCGCGTTTTTGCCGCCATTGCCGTGACGTCGCTGCTGAGCATTGTCATGTTTGCTGGCGTGATGCTGCTGGAGCGGTCGCTGCTCCCCTGGTACCACGCCCGTCGAGAACAGATTTGGGAGGAGGTGTAGGGACTCGTTGAGGCCCGGTATCGATCTCTCATCAGCCCTCTGTCTAAGGAGGAAGGTGATGTCTGGAGGTTCTTGGAGCAAAGTGGGGGTGCTGTTGGCGATGGTCCTGACAGCGGTCAGCTGTCGGGCAGCAGAGCCCATGGCCACAGCATCCCCTGTACCCGTGGTGGTGATGCTGGACTGGTTCCCGAACACGAATCACACGGGACTGTACGTGGCGCTGGAAAAGGGGTGGTATAGTGACGAGGATCTGGAGGTGGAGGTCATCCAGCCGGCTGAAGGGAGCACGCTCGTGCAGGTGGTCGCAGCAGGGCAGGCCGACTTCGGCATTAGCTATCAAGAGGAGGTGTCGTACGCGCGGGCTGAGGACCTGCCGATCGTGTCCATCGCGGCTATCATTCAGCACAATACCTCTGGCTTTGCCAGCCCTGAGGACAGGGGCATCACCAGGCCCAAGGGTTTCGAGGGCAAGAGGTACGGCAGCTGGGGCTCGCCCATCGAGCGGGCTGTGCTGGACGTGCTGATGGGCTGCGACGGCGGCGATGTGGACGAGGTGGAGTTCATAGATATAGGTTGGGCAGACTTCTTCACGGTGGTTCAGCGCGATGTGGACTTCGCCTGGATCTTCTATGGCTGGACCGGAGTGGAGGCCGAGCTCCGGGGCATGCCCCTCGACGTGGTCATGCTCAATGACTGGAGCGATTGTGTGCCCGACTACTACACACCGGTGCTCATCACCAGCGAGCAAAACGTGGCTGAGGAACCCGACTTGGTGAGGAGTTTCATGACCGCTACCACTCGGGGGTATGAGTTCGCCATCGCGAACCCCGGGGCGGCTGCTGAGATTCTGCTGAAACATGCGCCCGAGAGCAACGCGGACCTGGTACGCCGGAGCCAGGAGTGGTTGAGTCCGCAGTACCAGGCTGATGCGCCTGCATGGGGCGAGCAGAAGCTGGAGATCTGGCAGGAATACACCGATTGGATGGCTGACCGGGAGTTGCTGCCTCGCCACATCGATGCCCAAGAGGCGTTCACCAATGATTTCCTCCCCTGATACGGTGACCGAAGTCGAATTGCGGGAGGTACGCAAGGCCTTCCGCGTGAATGGCCGAATGGTGACCGCACTGGATGGCGTGGACCTGCGAGCCGGGAAGGGGGAATTAGTGGTTCTCATCGGTCCCAGCGGCTGCGGCAAGAGCACTCTGCTGAACATCATCTGCGGGCTGATGGAGCCTGACTCTGGCGAAGTGTTGCTGGACGGCAAGCCGATTCAGGATCGTACTGGATTGCTGGGCTACATGCTTCAGAAGGATCTGCTCCTGCCCTGGCGGACGGTGATGGGCAACGTCATCCTGGGCCCTGAGATCAGCGGCATGAACAGGGAGGCGGCGCGGGAGGAGGCGCTGCGCCTCCTCCCACAGTTCGGCCTGGAGGGCTTCGAAGACAGCTATCCAGCCACACTGTCGGGTGGCATGAGACAG
>DATKVP010000098.1:0-5821 GCA_035530015.1 Anaerolineae bacterium
ATCCTCATCGATGAAGCCCGCACGCCGCTCATCATCTCAGGACCCTCCGACGAGCCGCTGGAAGAGTACAAGCGTTTTGCCCGCATCGCCCGCAAGCTTCGGGCTGAGGTTGACTACGAACTGGACGAGAGGGAGAGCAACGTCATTCTCACCGAAGCAGGCCTGGCCAAAGTGGAGGCCGAGACCGGCATCGAGAACATCTACGACGAGGCCAACTACCAGTACGTGCACTACATGGAACAAGCGCTGAGAGCACAGGTCCTGTTTCACAAAGGTAGAGACTACATCCGACAAGGGCAGCGCATTGTCCTGGTCGACGAATTCACGGGGCGACTGATGCCGGACCGGCGCCTCAGCGAGGGGTTGCACCAGGCGATAGAAGCCAAGGAGGGCGTCCCCATCAGGGCGCGGATGATGACTCAGGCCACCGTCACCCTCCAGAACTACTTCCGCATGTACGAGAAGTTGGCAGGCATGACGGGCACCGCCTCCACCGAGGCCGAAGAGCTGGACAAGATCTATAAGCTGGACGTCATCGTCCTGCCTACCAACGTGGAATACATGGCCCGCAGCGCAGACTCCAGGCTCGTCGAACAGCGGAGGAAGGAAGACGGCGTCGAGATCGTGGTCTACTGCAACCAGGACGATCCTGACGAGGTAATCTTCTACAAACGCGCCGACTATCAGGACGCTGTCTACAAGACAGAGCAGGCCAAGTGGGAGGCCATAACGGGGGAGATCAAAGAGCTACACCAGGCGGGTCGGCCCGTGCTGGTGGGCACTACCTCGGTGGAGAAGTCCGAGCTCCTCAGCGCTCTGCTGAAGGCCAAGGGTATCCCCCACGAAGTGCTGAACGCCAAGAACCATACTCGAGAGGCAGCCATCATCGCTGGAGCGGGTGAGCCCAAAGCGGTGACCATCGCCACCAACATGGCCGGTCGTGGTGTGGACATCAAGCTGGGTGGCGAACTATCAGAAGAGACGATCAGGACCGCGCACCGGCTGCTGAAAGGTCGAGGCATAGACCCGTACCGTGCTTCCCAGGGTCAGCTCTACAGCGCCATTGCTGAGGTGGATCCGGACTACGTTCGGCGCCGCGAGCAGGCTCTGGAACTGGGCGGTCTGCACGTCCTGGGTACCGAGCGGCACGAGGCCCGGCGTATTGACAACCAGCTCCGGGGACGAGCCGGCCGTCAAGGTGAGCCAGGATCCTCTCGATTCTTCCTGTCCCTCGAGGATGATCTGATGCGCCGATTTGGTGGCCCTTCCGTGGCGAGCATGATGGACAGGCTCGGTGTGGAAGAGGACATACCCATCGAGCATGGCATGGTCAGCAAGACCATCGAAGGAGCTCAGACCAAGGTAGAGGGCTACAACTTCGACATCCGCAAGCATCTCCTGGAGTATGACGACGTACTGAATCGGCAGCGCGAGCTGATCTACGGCCGAAGGTACCGGGTCCTGACCAGCAACGACCTGGAGCCTGAGCTATGGGACATGCTGGAGAGCGAACTGGGCCGGCGCTTGGATGCGTCGAAACAAGAGGGCGACGATGTTGCGCTCCTGACCTATCTCAACGACGTGTTGCCTCTGGCCTTGGCCCCCCCTGACGCTCCATTCTCGTATCAGTTTCCTTTCCTGGGCAAGCTGACCTGCTTCCCTCCGTTTACCGTTCTCTTCCTGGGCAACCGGCTGGCCGCCCACCCGCGCGAGAGGATATCCGAGACACTTCTGGATCTCAGCAAACAGGCCAGCGACGAATACCGCCAGCACCTGATGGAGAGCGTCGTCCGCGAGCCCTTCCAAAACGCCCTGGACCAGTACAACGAGATTCTATCCCAGTATATCGAAGCTCTGGAGAACAAGGTAGAGGACTACACCAGTCTGATGGAGGAACAGGGCAGGTCTTTGAGTAGCCAGGACCTGCTGCAATACGTGCAGAACGTCTTCCCCATCCCCCTGAAGGTCAAGGCGACCGAGTTGAGGAATCTCTCCATGTCCGAAACCACCGACGAGCTTGTGGCTCGACTCCGGCACGCGTACCACCAGGAGCTCGGCGACAAACTGCTCCGTATGGTGCAGACACGGACACCCGCAGACTTGAAGCTCGACCAGATCAGAGCATCGGACGTCGCGCCCGAGCAGCTGGAAGCGCTCGTGGCCAGCTCTTCGTCCAACGCTGATGACTCTCAACCACCACGATTGACCCAGTTGATGGAGGGAAAGAGAGCCCTCCTCGATACCCTCTTCCAGGTGAATACACAGGCAGACCTGGATCTCAACTCTCTGAGGATTGTCCTGGGTCAGGCGTTGGAAATCGCCTACGATCGCTGGGCACAGCGTCAGCTCGAGGAGATGAGCAGCGCTGTCTCAGAAAGGCAGGCTCGACTCCAGTCCGCCTCCGAAGAGGACTTGTTGCTCATCCTTCTGGGGGTCGTTTACAGCGAGAGAGCCGACTACGACAAAGGGCACTTGAGACGTCTATCCTTCGCTCCCCGCTTCCCGCTGCCCTTCCTGGCACTGCCCCTGCTGCGAGATCTGCGCCGGGAAAAGCTACGCGAGATCATCCTCGACCAACTGGAGACGGCTCTCACTGCCCGTCAGGACACCTGGGGCCGCCAGGAAGTGTCGCGCCTTGGACAGAGCACACTGGGAGAACTGGATGATGACCTCCGCGAAGGTCTGGCGGAGCACCTGGGAGAATCCATCCTAGAGGCGGCCGAAGGACAAACCGTGGGCGAACTCGATCAGGAACTGCACCAGCAGGTGCGAGCCTACCTGGGGTTGAGACAGCTCGAGGGCGTCCGACTTGGTGACCTGGACAGTTATGAGGACTTCGAAAGGTATCTGGAGCGGGAGTTGGGGGCAGAGTTGGCCGACTCGAACATTGACCCGGATGAGCGGCTCGCGGCGCAGACTGAGGAACACCTGCTCGCGGAGGGCTACTTCGAGGACGAGGACGCCAGGCGGGACCTATCCCTCAGACCCATTGCGCAACTGGACCGAGCCGTACAGGAGGGCATCGCGCGCCGGGTGGGTCTGGAGGAGTTGTCAGGACTAGGAGACGCACCTGTCGCCGCGTGGGACGCCGATTCGCGATTGCGGGTCAAGGAATTCCTACAAGGCCAGGGCCACTTTGTTGACGAGCAGAAGGTGCAGCGCTTTTTCGTCCACGGCAATATGGAGGAGCTGGGCGAGCAGACGACTCAGCAGGCCTGTGCGTTCATCGCCGCGAAGCAGCTGCGGAAATGGGACAACCGCACGATAGCCTCGTTGAAGGGAGATCTTCGGGAGACCGTTCTGGGCCACCTGCAGCAGCAAGGCCTTCTGGCGGACGAGGCCAAACGTGAGCGATTCCAGGAACACACTCTGGCGGAAATCGACGAGGCCACTGGCGGCGGCCTCACCAGTCACCTGGGAGAACGGCAGTTGGAGGCCGCGGCCATCGTCTCGGCACTGCCCGGAGAGACCCTGGATGACCTCGAACACCGCCTCGCCGAAGAGGACTATTTCACCGATCAAGATTTGCTCGCCTCCATCCAACAGGCAAAAGTGTCGGACCTGGACGAAGACATCTACCGGGCCGTGCGGCAAAACCTGCTCAGCGACCTGGAAGGGAGATTAGGCAGCAAGCTGATCGGCGAGTTGCCCCCCTACTTGCAGCAGATGATTCGGCGCTACCTGCGCAGCACTGACTACTTCGTGAATGAGGAGAAGATCGGTCAGGCCGACAGCCTCACGCTATCCACCCTGGACGCAAACACTGTGCGGGAGCTGGAGCAGCGTGTGGGAAACCAAATCGTGTCCTCGTTCGAACAGCGCAAGTTCATGAACCTCGACCAGGAAGCCAGGGAAAGCATCCTGCACTACCTGGACCTCGAGGGTCTGTTCAGGAAGAAGAAGAAGAGGGAACAACTCGTCAAGAGGAGCCTGGCAGATCTGGACGAAGGCATCAAAGACGGCGTGGCCTACCACCTGGGAAGAGAGCGCCTGGCCGAGCTCAGGGAGGTGAGGCTCTCCAACTTGCCGGATGACGTTCGCCAGGAGATCAGGGGGCACCTGAGGGATACAGGCTACTTCGTCGATGCCGAGAAGGAGGAGTATCTGGAAATCGAGGAATTGAAAGACTTCGATCCAGAGCTGCGCCGCGGGCTTCTCGCCGCCGTCGAGCAAGGCGTGGACGCACTCCTCTCGGAACGCGTCCTGGCTGACCTACCCGAGGAGCTGCAGGTTGGCATCCTCCAGCGTTTGGAGCAGGAGGAGTACTTCCTCGACCGTGAGCGGCTCGCCCAATTCCAATCCGCTTCCGTCAGCGATTTGGAGCCTGAGGCTTGCACCATGGTCTGCCAGCATCTGGGCCGCCGAATTCTCGCCGGCATGGAGGACCAGCGCGTCTCGGACCTGTCCGGTGATCTTCGCCACGAGGTAGAGGCCTACCTCGAGGGAAGCGACTACTTCGTCGACCAGGCCAAGGAAGAGAAGTTCTTGCAGCGCCGAATCGTCGACCTCGGCGATGACGTCCTGGAGGGCCTTATACAAGGATTGGGTCGGCAGCTGGCACTGGACACCATGGGAAGTCCCATCGCGGCGCTCGACAAGAACGATCGCGAATACCTCCGAGACTATCTGGACAGCGTGGGCCATTTCCTGGATGGGGAGGCCGTGGTGCGTTTTGAGCAGGGCATGCTCACCGATCTGGGCCTCGACACCAGGGAGCAGGAGGCTCTCGCCTCCTGGCTGGGACAAAAGTGGGTGGAGGAGAACGGCGATCGCAGGCTAAGCGAGTTGGAGCACCAACTGCAAGATGAGATACAGCGATCCCTGCGCTCCTCAGACTACTTCCTCGACAGCGAGAAATTGCAGCGTTTCCGCGAGGAGGGAATCGCGGAGCTAGACGAGGAGATGCGGGACGATGTAGTACGCCACGTGGCACAGAAGCGAGCAGAGGATATCGCGGACAGACGCTTCGATGAACTGGATGAAGAGACCCGCCACGACGTGGAGCGATTCCTGGCCAACACAGGGTTCGGCCTTGACGACGAAGGTATGGCGGAGTTCGAGCGCCGCAAGCTGGCTGACCTCGACGAGGAACTGGCGCAGGGGCTGGCCAGGTATCTGGGGCACCAGCGGTTGAGCGAGCTTGGCGACGCCAGAATAGCCGACTTCGACGAGCCAAGCAGATCCGAAGTGGAGCGCTTCGTAGGCAGGCAACTGCTGCATCGCATCGAGAAACAACTGATGCTGGGCTTCACCAGCAAGCTGTGGGTGGACTATCTCACTGCCATCGAAGACCTGCGCCAGGGTATTGGGCTCCAGGCCTATGCCCAGATGGATCCGCTGGTAGAGTACAAGCGCCGTGCCTTCGGCATGTTCGGCGAGCTGAATGATAACATCAACCGCATGGTGGTAGGCAATGTATTCCGGTATCCCCCCCAGCCATTACGACTGGCTCAGGCTGGTCAGCGCTGACCGTGGTCCACACCCCATCTGACCCGGCAACGAAAGCCAGCCAAGGAGGCGGGAGATAGGGAAGTTGGCAGTGGCAGCATCGGCACAGGATGTTCCGCGAATCAGTATCTTCAGCGGGCGGTTCGGCACCGGAAAGACGGAGGTCTCTATCAACTACGCCCTCGCCTTGACGGAGCTGGCCGAATCCGTCACGCTCACCGACATGGACGTTGTTACGCCCTACTTCCGCTCTCGTGACATGACCGAGAGGCTGGAACCAAGGGGTGTGACAGTCGTGGCCCCCCCGGACTTCACGAGAGACATCCACCTGCCGGCCGTCAGCGCACGCATCTGGGGCACCCTGCAAAGCAAG
>DATKVP010000099.1:0-2590 GCA_035530015.1 Anaerolineae bacterium
GTATCCCTACCTACCTTTGTGGCCTGGAACTTGAAACTACCCGTCTTGTTGATGGTGGCTCCGATGACCTGGTCGCCCACCTCTTTACCCACCGGCAAGCTTTCGCCTGTGATCATCGACTCGTCAACCGACGAACGCCCCTCCGCGACCACCCCATCCACCGGTATCTTTTCCCCCGGGCGGACGACGATCAGGTCGCCAACCTGTACTTCCTGCACGGGAACGTCCATCTCTTGACCGTCACGAATCACACGGGCGGTTTTGGCCCGCAAGCCCATCAGCCTCTTGAGAGCCTCGGACGTACGTCCTTTCGCTTTGGCCTCCAGGTATTTCCCCAGGATGATCAGGGTAATGATCATCGCTGCCGTCTCGTAGTAGACGTGCCCGCCTATGATGAAGGTGGCTGCCAGGCTATAGAAGTATGCCGCTGAGGAGCCCATGGCGATAAGCGTGTCCATGCCCGCCGTCCTCAGCTTGAGGGACTTCCACGTGCCGCGATAGAACTGCCACCCCACGTAGAACTGGACCGGTGTGGCCATGGCAAGCAGAACGTACTTCCTCAGGGCGAAATCAGGCAGCAGGCCGAGATCGACGCCCATGGAGAGCACGAAAGTGGGAATGGTGAAGATCAGGCCCACGATGAGCAGATGCCTCTGTCGCCTGATCTCCTCCTCGCGCGCCAAAGCCTCCACGTCTTCGGCCGCAAGTTCGTCTTCGACGAGGATCACGCCGTAGCCCGCATCCTCGACCGCTTTCCTCAGCGCGCCGAGACCGACGATAGATGGAACGTACTCCACGCTGGCCTTCTCCGTCGCCAGGTTCACCTCGGCCTTCAGGACGCCCTCCACCTTCTTTAGCGCCCGTTCCACGTTCTGCACGCAGTTGGCGCAGGTCATACCGGTGATGGGCAAGTCTATCCTGGCCGTGGCCACGTCGTAACCTGCCTTGCGGATGGAGCCGACCAGACCATCACCCCCGACCAGGCTCGGGTCGTAGCTGACGACGGCCTTCTCACTCGCCAGGTTGACTTTCGCTTCTTTCACACCCTGCGTCTTCCCCAGGCTGCGCTCTATGGTTAGGGCGCAGTTGGCACAGGTCATGCCGGTGATGGGCAAGACTACCTCTTTCTCCGCCATCTTCTTTTCTCCAGTAGCCGGGCTGCGACGGACACCGCTGCCTGCAATACGGTCAACAGAGTCCGTAGGCTGCCCGGCCCTCAGTCAAACCGAACCCTTCCGCCGCGGCCTTACCTGGCTGGCGGGTAGCCGATCTCCTGCAGGACTTCGTCAACTCGAGGGAGCACAGATTCGACCTCGTAGACAATGGTCACCTGCTTGGCCGCCAGGTCACCCTTCACACTCTCCACTCCGGGCACCGCTCCCAACTCCCGTTCGATCGTGGCCACACAATGGCCACAAGATATGTTTGGCACGCTGTAGGTCTTGCTCGACATGTACACCCTCCTATACCTTGTTATCCATCTCCGGCAACCCTAGGAAATCCACAAACCACCGAGACGCGCTCCCCAGGGCTACAGGCTGCTCCTGGTCTCGAACAAACCCAGCAGTTCCCCGATGACCCGCTCCCGCTCCTCTGGTTCTTCCCCGCGGATGGCGGTGGTCACACAAGACTGGAGATGGCTCTCAAGCATGATTCCGTTCACTCTCTCCATGGCGCGCTGTACGGCGATCCCTTGTTTGATGACGTCGATGCAGTATGCGCCCTCTTCCACCATGCGCTCAATGCCTCGCACGTGCCCCTCGACACTCCTCAGGCGATTGATGAGCTGCTTCTTCGTGGCTGAGTCCATGTATTGCCTCCCGGGGCACCCCTCCCCCGTGGGGTGGGGTTCTAACATCAGTATACCATACTCTCCACGTCGTGTCAAGCTTGACAACTGGGTGTCAAGATGTTAGAATAGTAATGGGTCCTGACAAAGGCCCCTAGATGGTGCGCAGTGCATCATAGTTACCTTAACAACTGGATCGCTTGAAGGCAAGCAAGGGAACCGTCGCTGGGACGTACGTCCTAGAGGAACTTCCCGACTCCCAGCCCTTCGCGGGCGCGGTCACTGGGCGAAACAGTAAGTCCAGGCAGGGGCAACCCTGACGACAACTGCAACAGAGAACCAACCAGCCAGCGAGCGCACGCCCTGTGGGCAGATCTCGCGGGTGATGGGTGAAAAGGTGGTGTAAGAGACCACCAGCGTCGTCGGTGACGGCGACGGCTAGGCGAATGTCTGACTGGGAGCAAGGCAGGTGGGGTGGGTTTGTACCATTGAATCCACTCCTGCCGCAGTGATGTCACCAAGAGGGGCAACCCCCCTGGCGGTAGCCATCACCAGGGCCAGCGGCCCTGAGACAGATGACGGTTGAAACAGGATCGGGGGTACACCTGCTTGCCAGCTATCCAACCCGTTGTGGTCTATCACGGGGATGAAAGGTTTCGACAGGGAGGGCTGGTCGGGGGTTGCAAGCCGAGGTGCTCCGCCTCGTTAAACAGGGGCAACCAACCAATAAACGGCGAGCAAACACTCGCACTGGCTGCGTAAGCAGCCACGCTCACCCGGCCTCACTCTAGCGGGCCGGGA
>DATKVP010000100.1:0-3639 GCA_035530015.1 Anaerolineae bacterium
TCTCCGTCCCCGCGAGAAGCCCGTTGATCACAATGAGAAGCAGAATGATCAGTGGTTCAGTCATCGTTCCCTCTCCCCCAACTGTGTGCACGAGGCTTTGTCCCCATTCTAGCACGGGGCAGGCCACTGCACAAGAAGGGCGGCGCGTCACGGTTGGTCGGGCTAGCTGGCTATGCTATAATCTCTTGGACCCAGTGGGGTTCAGGCCGGGTCGATTGGGGGAGGCAGGCAAATGAAGGCTTATCTGTGGTTCACTTGAAGTGGAAGCGGGCGGGCCGTGAGGCCGCGCATGCTGCAGCACGGCGATGCCTTCACCTGGCGCTTCAAGACGAAGGACTACTGGCAGGCTGTCCCTGCGTCTGTCCCGATCGAGACAGTCGAGGAACTCATGACCTTGCACGGGCCGTGGGTCACCGCGAGCCCTGCGCAAGTACTGGCGGCGATCCGCAGCCATGGTGGCGAGGCCTCACTTGACGAGGAAGGCTTGATTACCGTCGAGCTCGACGAGGCGAAGCTTGAACAGACGAACGCTGAGCTTGCCAGATTGCGATGTACGCTGAGCAACGAACTGTTGCATACACTCTGAAGGAGCGAACGTGAGCACGAAGATCAGGGTGGGAGCAGCCCAGATTTCGCCACACTTCTTCGATAAGGAACGGACGCTGGAGAAGACCTGTCGGTACATCGAGGAGGGAGGCAGGCTTGGGCTAGATCTCCTCGTCTTTCCCGAAACCTACTTTTGCGGCTATCCCTATTGGCGCGGCTCGGTATCGGTTCGGCGGTCTACGGAGCTGATGGCCCGCATGATTCATTCAGCAATCCGCCTCGACGGGCCAGAAGTGGAGCGCATGGCGGAGGCGGCGAAGGAGGCCAATGTCCACTGCGTCATCGGCTGCAACGAGCTATCGGAGCGGCCGGGAAGCCTCACCATCTACAACTCCCTGGTGATGATCAGCCGCCGGGGCAAAATTCTGGGCCGCCACCGCAAGCTGATGCCCACGCACTCCGAGAGGTTGTACTGGGGCCTCGGAGACGGGAGTGATATTCGCGTTTTTGACCTGGATATCGGCAGGCTGGGGACCGCCATCTGCTACGAGCATCATATGACCTTGCTGCGAGCGGCGCTGGCGCTCAAAGGGGAGGAGATACATTGTGCTCTGTGGCCGGGGTGGTGGCGCGTGGATGGACACCTGGGGGGCAAAGTTGGAGAGGCTGGTGCTCAACACTGCGACCTGGAGTCGGCGATAAGACAGCACTCCATCGAGAATGGCGTGTTCTTGGTCAGCTCGAGCTGGTTCCTGCGCCCCGAAGACATCCCATCAGACTTGCGTGACGAAATGAAATACAACCTCGCCGTTGGAGGTAGCTGCGTGGTGAGTCCGTCAGGCCTCTTCGTCGCCGGTCCGGTCTTCGAGGAAGAGACCATCGTTTGGGCCGAGATAGACATGGAGGAGCGGGAGGTAGCCAAGGCCTACCTGGACGGGGTAGGCCACTACTCGAGGCCGGATCTATTGAGTCTACGGATTCGGGACAAGGGCTACAGTCCCACAGAAAGCTTGGATCTCGAAGGCACTGGGACAGAAACGGCGGACGAGCGCTGCCTGCTTGAGATGCTGGAGGAACACGAGGTCACTCCGGACGAACTGAAGCGCCTGTTAGAGGAGCAGAAAAAGGTCTAGCCCACCCATCGCCACAGAAGCGCGAGCCGTCAATTGTCGAACGGAAACAGTTGCCGCTGCTGCAGGTAGGGGAGAAAAGCGGCGAGGATCAAACACAACGACCCGGCGAGGACCAGGCTCCCACCGACCTCCTCGAGGAGCGCGGAGCGCCCGCCCTGCCAGACAAGGGACATGATGGCAGAGCCCAGCAGGAGGTATATCACTCCCACGACGATGAAGGTGTGCCTCCATGGTACCCCGACCGAGTTGGCCGTGCCGGCCAGCAACAGAGCAAGGAACAGCAGGGCCGCATTTAGGCCGACTATGACGACTGTCCACGCACGGAACATCTGCAACGTCCGAAGGCCCGCTTTTGGAGTTGCATTGTATCATCGACGTGGTATTTGCGCAAGATAGGGTCTCAGCGGCAAGTGAGCGCACTCTGTTGCACAGGGGGAGGAGATCTGCGGTCGTGACTGTCGAAATCGCACTGACCCTCTTGATAGTAGCTGCGGCGATAGCTCTCTTCGCGACCGAACGACTGCCGGTGGAGCTGATTGCACTCCTCCTGCTGCTGGCCCTTATCGCCACAGGGTTGCTGACCCCCACCGAGGCTTTCACCGGTTTTGCCAACCAGGCGGTTATTGCGGTTGGCGCCATCTTTGTCGTCGGTGCGGGCCTGTTCCAGTGCGGTCTTGCCGGACGCATGGCGGACCTGCTGATCAAACTCGCCGGTCAGAGCGAGGTCCGGCTGATCGCACTCCTGATGTTCGGCGTGGCGGCGCTCTCCGCGGTGATGAACAACCTGGCAGCAGTGGCCGTGCTTCTACCAGCCGTGGGGGGCATCTCCCGCAGAACAAAGATAGCACCGTCGAGATTGCTTTTGCCCCTGGCATACGGTGCCACCATGGGGGGCACCCTCACCCTGATCGGGACCCCTCCAAACCTGATAGTGAGTGGCGTGCTGGCGCAGCGCGGCCTGGCCCCACTGGGCTTCTTCGAGATCACGGTGGTGGGGCTGCCTCTGGTGCTTGCCGGGGTCCTGTTCATGCTCACGGCTGGCAGGCGACTGTTGCCGGATCGGCCTGCAATGGAGAAGCTGCGACGGACTCGATTGCCAGAGGAACTCATCGAGATCTATCGCCTGCCGGAATACATCCACGCCCTGGAGGTTCCTTCCCATTCTCCCCTGGTAGGCCGAACCCTTCAGGAGAGCGGCATGCGGCGCGACTTCGGCCTGACAGTCCTGGGCGTGGTGCGGCAGTCAGAGAGGATCCTTGATCCAGAGCCTTCGGCGACCATTAGAGCTGGAGATCGACTTCTCGTGGAGGGAGGTCCGAGGCGACTGGAGCGAGCGGCCGACGCATGGGAACTACGTTCGTCTCTGGCGAATCCGGAGGAGGCCGGACTGCTGCTGGCTGGCGACGCCGGACTGGTCGAAGTCACTCTGGCCCCCCGGTCCGCGTTTGAAGGACGTTCGCTACGCGAGGCAGACTTCCGCGAGAGATTCGGAGTCACGGTGCTGGCCTTGTGGCGCGGCGGACAGCCCATCGAACGGGACATCGCTGGGGAACCGCTGCACATGGGTGACGTGCTGTTGGTCCAGGGTTCGTGGGCGCGGATTAGAGTATTGAGAAGGGAACCAAGCTTGATAGTGCTCTACGGTGAGGATGCCATCCCGCGGAGAACGCGGAAGGCGCCCTGGGCCATCGTCATCTTCGTGTTGATGATGACCATGGTTATCTCGGGATTGGCACCCATCTCTGTCGCGGCCTTGACGGCCGCTGTGCTCATGGTGCTTGCCGGGTGTCTCAGGATGGAGGAGGCGCATCGCGCCATCGAATGGAACGTCGTCTTCGTCGTTGCCGGAACCCTTCCCCTGGGTCTGGCCATGGAGAAGAGCGGCGCAACCCAATGGATAGCGGACGTAGCCCTGTCTCCAGTAGCTGGTTTGGGAGCACTGCCCCTGCTGATCGTGATC
>DATKVP010000101.1:0-4335 GCA_035530015.1 Anaerolineae bacterium
TACCTTCCGCGGCTCCACCCGAACGGTTTCGGCCTTTCGCGTGTGTGTGGTGAAGTCGTAGACAGGGACTTCGACGGCTTGCCCTGCTTTCAGTGCTCTAAGCTGGCGGGCCAGCAGTTCGCTCTCCAGGGCGTCAGGGTGGTCGAAGTTCACATTCGCCCTCTCCTCAGGGGGCACGTGACTTCGATCCCTGTAGTACGAGTCGTGCTGGAGATAGGCTATCTGGTCGCGGCCTACTCTGCCCAGGATGGCGTGGGAGACGGTAGTCTTGCCCGATCCGGTGCCGCCTGCCACGCCGATAATGATGCGCTTCGCGGAGTGCTTTCTGTCTACTTCGGTCACCGGTCTCAACCTCCTGAATCGCCCCAGACGAAGGCCCGGATCGCATCGAGGTACTCCGTCTGCCCTACGAGCATCAGGTCGTTGTGCCCTGCTCTGGGGATGAGGAGCAGTCTCTTGTCCTCCGCTCCGGAATGCCGGAACAGCTCCTCGCCGTCACGTGCCGGTATGAGCACGTCATCCTCCCCGTGAATGATCAGTGTGGGGACAGTCACCCTGCCGATCTTGTCGGCGTTGCCGAATCCGTCTCGGGGCTCGATGGCCCCTGTCGGCCCGACTCCCAGGCGCCCCAAGAGGGCGAAGGTGTCCGCGAAGCCGCTCTCCAGGATGAGGCCGGCGAGCTCGTCTTGGGCCTCGGCGGCGACTTCGATAGCTGCTGCGCTTCCCAGGGAGCGTCCCATGGCGTAGAGCCTCGATGGCATGAGCCCATGGTGTTCGAAGATGCCCTTGGTGGATCGGAAGACTGCCGTGGCATCGGAGAGGAGACTGCTGCAAGTGGGCGTCCCTGTACTCGTGCCATACCCCCTGTAGTCGGCGACCAGCAGCGTGATTCCCATCCGGGTGTACAGGGGCGCCAAGGCGTCGTAGTCGGCCGCGATTTCCCCATTCCCGTGCCAGTACGCGATGACCGGTGCCTCGGCACTCGCTGTATACAACCGTGCGCCGACGGAAACGCCGGGTCTGACGTGGATGGAGAGGGGGTGCCCTGCTGGCGCCGCAACGCTGAGCGGGTACTCGGGTCGTGGGTGGAAGATCGCGCGAAGGATCTCAGGCTTGTCGAGGACTGGGTGGGGCATTTACTCCTCTCGCGCAGGCCGTCGGAGCTAACCCGTGATGGGGAGGCCCTTTCTTGGGCGTCCGTCCCGGGTTGCATGGTAGCACGGCGAGTGCTGTCGTGGCGTCAGAGCGTGAGCAAAGACCCGAAGCGTTCCTCCTGACGCTCCTCCAAGGGGCCGATAACCGCCAGATTGAGCTTTTCCTGTCTTATGAGCCTCTGGGCAACTCGCTGGATGTCCGCGGTGGTCACAGCATCCACCTTCTGCAGAACCTCGTCCACTGAGAGCACCCTGTCTTCCAGGCTCTCCTGCCGACCAATCCAGGAGGCCACAGAGAAGGAATCCTCCATCTGCAGCTGTAGGCGGCCCTTGATGAACTCCTTGGCTTTCTCCAATTCGTCGTCAGACACCGGCGCTTGCCTCATCTTGTCGAGTTCCTCCAAGATGGCCTGAAGGGCTTGCTCGATCTGCTCTGCATCCACGCCAGCGTAAACCCCCATCAGACCTGTGTCGAGCAAGGGGGAGATGTAGGAGTACACGGAGTAGGCCAGACCTCGCTTCTCGCGGATCTCGAGGAACAGGCGGGAGCTCATTCCCTGTCCGAGTATGGTGTTGAGCAGACTGAGGTTATACTTGTCGTCATCGAAGCGACACACCCCCGGAAGAACGAGCGCCAGGTGAGCCTGCTGGGTGTTCCCGCGCTCCAGCCTGACCCTGGCCTCCTCCTGCGCCAGGTTCATGGGAGTACATGAGTTGTCGGGCTTCCGTTGCCAGGCGCTGAGCTGCGCTGTTGCCTCCTCGACCACTCGGTCGTGATCGACGTTACCGGCAATGGCCAGCACGGTGTTGGCGGGCTGATAGTGTCGACTGATGTACGCCTGGACCATCGGTCTTGTGATTCCACTGACGCTCTCCTTGGTGCCGGCCTGGTCTCGACCAAGTGGATGATCGGGCCAAATCAACTCGGTGGCCAGGAGGTGAACCCAATCGGAGGGGTGATCGAGGGTCATGTTGATCTCTTCGATGATCACCCCCCGCTCCTTCTGCAGTTCCTCTTCCTCAAGCTTGGAGTTGAGGAGCATGTCTGCAAGAACGTCCAGGGCGATGGAAAAGTGATCTTGCCCCACCTTGGTCCAGTAGGTGGTCAGTTCTCTGCCCGTGCTGGCGTTGAACATGCCCCCAATACCCTCGATGGCGACAGCGATGTCCCTGGCCTTTGGTCTCTTCGCCGTTCCCTTGAAGAGCATGTGCTCAATGAAGTGGGTTACTCCGTTCTCCACCTTAGTCTCATATCGCGATCCTACGGCGATGAAGAAGCCGACGCTCACCGAGCGGGTGTGGGGCATTGTAGAGGTTAATACGCGGAGGCCCTGGTCCAATACACTCTTCTGATACACGTTCTTCTCCTTAGTATGTACGCGATGGCGCCGCCTCCTGAGGTCGACAACGTCTCTTCCGGGAGGTAGCAGAGCGCCCTATGTAGCATTATTATGCGGTGCGAAGCGCATTATACCATAACTTCCTGGGGTTGACATCCTGGCATGGCGAGCCTATATTCTTTGCGGGAGGTGAGGATGGCACACGAGGTAGAGCGAGCTACGTATGAGGTCATTGGCGCCCTGGAGCGGTTTGACGAGAGGGATACGGTTTTCGCTCGGGAATCTCTCTTGCCGGGCAGCGTTGAGGAAATGGAGTACCATGCCCATCACCCTGAACTGGTGGAGATCGATCGCCGACTGTCCCGGTTTATCCAGGACAAGATCGATGCTCCCCCTGAAGTGCCTGCGGACCCGCTGAGCGAGGCCTACTACGATGCCACATTTGGCTCAGTGGCGGCCCTTGCGCAGCCTGATTCGGTCGATGGAGAGGTCGCTGCTTGCAGGGTCGAGGCTGATCCCAGGCTGGTGTCTCTGAGGATCAAGGCCGTGGCCGAAAGGTTGGGAGCGGCGTTGGTGCGCGTTGCACGTCTAAACCCGGCCTGGGTGTACACTCATCGGGGAGTGCGCCCATTCTTCAACGACTATCGAGCGAACCCTCCGCTCTTCACAGGTGTGCCCCAAGGGTATCATGGTCTCAGATACGGCGAGCCGATGGAGATCAGCCACAAATACGCCATTAGCATGGGTTTTCCTCAGGATCTCGGTCTGCTGAAGACGGGCCCCTCGCTCTTGAACGATTTCGAGACCGGTCGTGTTTACGCGCTCAGTGCTCTGGTGGCAGTTGAGCTGGCCCGGTATATCCGGAATCTAGGCTACGGGGCCCGAGCGCATCATCTGAGAAACTACGGAGTGATGATGGTCCCGGTGGCTGTCGATGCCGGCATGGGAGAGTTGGCGCGATGCGGCTATCTGGTAACCAAGGAGTGGGGCGCCAATCTCCGGCTGGTTTGTGTGACCACCGATCTGCCGCTGGCCGTGGACAAGCCGGTCGATCTGGGTGTGCAGGACTACTGTGAGAAGTGTCTCAAGTGCGCGGACAACTGTCCACCGCGGGCCATTCCCTCCGGCGGCAAGACAGAAGTGAGGGGCGTCCGGAAGTGGAAGATAGACGCGGAGCGGTGTCTGCTCTACTGGGGAAGTCAGGGAGCGGCCTGCGGCATTTGCCAGGTTGTGTGTCCGTGGAGCAAGCCCAGGACCCTGTTCCATCGGTTCGTCGCTGAGATCGCCACCCGTGCCCCCTGGTCCAGACGCTTTCTCACCCAAGCAGATGACTGGGTCTATGGTGCCAAGTACCACGCGAACCCCTATCCTGACTGGGCGAAATAGGGGCTTCGACCTCGCCCTACGCGCCGCAGCCCGTGGCTAGCAGAAGGTGAGGCGTGGGTGCCGAGCGAGCCTGGATTTCCGAAGGCTAGGTGTGTAACATGTTGCGCACAGAGCTCGGCTTCCAGTTCGAGTTCAAGTGCGCTCGTTGCGGCGCAGGATTCCGTACACCGTTCAAGGCGTCTGCGGTCGGTGCTGCGTCAGAGGCGTTGGAGGCGGCGAGCAGCGTGCTTGGTGGCATATTCGGCGCTGCGCGGCAGATGTTGGGGAACGTGTGCGCTCCTCGGCCTGGGAGACAGCCCACGACAAGGCTTTCCAGGAGGCGGTGGAACACGTCAAGCCCAGGCTAGTCCAGTGTCCCCGCTGTTCAGAATGGGTGTGTCGCGAGAGTTGCTGGAACACCAAGCGCGGGCTGTGCAAGGAGTGCGCCCCCGACCTGGGAGTGGAGATGTCGGCCG
>DATKVP010000102.1:0-2955 GCA_035530015.1 Anaerolineae bacterium
CTGCGCAAGTTACCAAGCATCGAGAGAGTCCTGCAAAGGGCTGAGCTGCAGGAGTCCATCACGACTCAGGGGCGGCCTCTCGTCATAGACAGCGCAAGGCAAGTCATTGGCGAAGTACGTCGAGAGATAGGCAGCGGAGAACCATGCCCTGCCTTGGAGACACTCTTGGACCAAATCCTCGCAGATCTCGAGACCAGAGGCCAGCCCACGCTAGCCAGAGTCATCAACGCCACGGGGGTCATCGTCCACACCAATCTGGGCCGTGCTCCCCTGAGTGAAGATGCCAGAGCGGCGATGGACCTGGTGGCGCAAGGCTACAGCAATCTGGAATACGATTTGAGTAACGGATCCCGAGGGTCCCGCTACGATCACGCTGAGGGCTTGCTGAAACGTCTCACCGGCGCTGGCGGAGGCCTGCTGGTCAACAACAACGCGGGGGCCATACTCCTGACCCTCACCGCGCTGGGCCGTGGCAGGGAAGCGATCATCTCTCGCGGCCAGTTGATCGAGATAGGTGGCGGCTTTCGCATCCCGGACGTGATGCAGCAAAGCGGCGTCCGCCTCGTGGAAGTGGGAACGACCAACCGTACCCACATCGGAGACTACGAAAGCGCCATCAACGAGGAGACGGCACTTCTGCTGCACGTGCATTACAGCAACTTCAGGGTTCTGGGTTTCGCGCGGCAAGTTGCCCTCAGCGAACTGGCAGACGTGGCCAACCAGCACGGTCTGCTTGCCATCGAAGATCTTGGCAGCGGATGCCTTCTGGATACGACCGCCTTTGGTCTGGCCCACGAGCCCACCGTTCAGGAAGCCATAGCCCAGGGTGCAGACCTGGTGTGCTTTAGCGGCGACAAGTTGCTGGGGGGGCCACAAGCGGGGATAGTGGTCGGGAGAGCAGATCTCATCGCCTTGCTGAAGATGCACCCTCTCGCGCGCGCCCTGAGGGTAGACAAGACGACCATCGCCGGGTTCCAGGCCAATCTCCTGCACTACTTGAGACAAGAGGCCACCGAGAAGGTACCGGTATGGAGGATGATCAGTCTGAGCGTGGACAAGATTCAGGCAAGGGCTGACTCCTGGGTCGAGCGCTTGAGGAGCTGGGGAGTAGAAGCCGAGGTCATCCCCGGATTGTCCACTGTGGGCGGAGGCTCTTTGCCAGGTGAGACGCTGCCGACCAGACTGGTCGCCCTGAGGGTGACCTCTCCCGACCGTTTCGCGCAACGCCTGAGAATTGGCAAGCCGCCAGTTGTCGGAAGGATTGAAGGAGGACAGTTCATACTCGACCCCCGCAGCGTTCTACCCGAGGAGGGGCAGGAACTGCTGTCCGCTGTAGAACAGGCTCTGCAGAGCTAGTCACGGTACCAGGTTCATCCTCGAGGTCGTCCCAGCACGGTGACCCGGATGCACCTCCCCCCAGAGAGCGATGCCTAGGACCAAGCCCAATTCAACCCCGTACGCGCCCTACCACAGGCAACCAGACAAGCGCCCGTCCCAGCAGCGGCAGTTGAGTCTGGTCACCCAGGTCCTGCTGATCCTCGTTCTGGCCATCGTGCTTGTCTTCCTGTTGGGCCTGATCGCAGCCACCACCGTATACTCCTACTACGCTCTCACCTTGCCGCCTCCCGAGGAACTCGGCGCCCGGGCTCTCTTCGCGAGTACCAAGATCTACGACCGCCACGGTGTGCTTTTATACGAGGTGTTCGATGCCAACGCCGGCAGGCGCACCATGGTGCCCATCGACGAAGTACCAGACGATCTGATACATGCCACCGTCGCCACGGAGGACAAGACCTTCTACAGCAATCCAGGCTTTGACCCCCTGGCCATACTGAGATCTTTGTGGCTGAACCTCACAGAGGGTGACATAGTCTCCGGCGCCAGTACGATCACTCAGCAACTGGTCAAGAGCATCTTCCTCTCACCAGAGCAAACCTTCACCCGCAAGATACAGGAGGCGGTCCTGGCGCAGGAGATCACACGCAGATACACCAAAAACCAAATCCTGGAGATCTATCTCAACGAGATATACTATGGGAACATGGCCTACGGTATCGAGGCTGCGGCCGAGATCTACTTCGGCAAGTCTGCCCGCGGGCTGACGTTGGCAGAAGCATCCCTCCTGGCGGGTCTCCCACAGTCACCATCCATCTACGATCCGTACACGAATCTCGAAGCGGCCAAGGCGCGTCAGACGGTGGTGTTGCGCCTGATGGCCAAAGAAGGATACATCTCGCAGTCCGAGGCCAATGCAGCCTGGGACGACGACCTGCGTTTCGTTCCGCTCAGGGTCGAGATGAAGGCCCCTCACTTCGTAGTCTATGTGGTCAAGCTCCTAGAGGAGAAGTACGGCACCGAAATGGTGTATCGTGGGGGGCTGCGAGTACACACGACTCTGGACTTGCAGATGCAGGACATCGCCCAGGAGGTAGCTCGGGAGCGCGTGGCTGCACTCGCGGACAGGCACGTCACCAACGCCGCCGTGGTCGCCATCGTTCCACAAACCGGCGAGATGCGAGTGATGTTGGGAAGCATCGACTTCTGGGACGAAGAGATAGACGGTCAGGTAAACGTCGCCCTGTCCTTGCGCCAACCCGGATCCTCCATCAAGCCGGTCAACTACCTCGCCGCGTTCGAGGAAGGATGGACACCCGCCACGCTCATCATGGACGTTCGCACCGAGTATCCCAATCCCCCGGGCCCGCCCTATGTGCCCAAGAACTACGATGGCAAGGAGCACGGACCGGTGCTCGTCCGTCAGGCTCTGGCCTGTTCCTACAACATCCCTGCGGTCAAGACACTGCAGTTCGTGGGCGTGCCCCAAATGATCGAGATGGCACGCAGACTGGGTATCACCTCCTTCACCGAACCGGAGAGGTATGGCTTGTCGCTCACGCTGGGTGGCGGAGAGATCATGCTTGTCGAACACACGGGGGCCTACGCAGTCCTCGCCAA
>DATKVP010000103.1:0-4957 GCA_035530015.1 Anaerolineae bacterium
GACGACGGTGGGCAGCATCTTCTGTCCCTCCAGTGCGTCCGCGGCGTTGGCAGCCGTTCGGTTCTCGGGGTCTACCACCAATACTCTGATCATCGCTTGCCTTTGCCTCTTGGTTACGCTGATGAGACGGTCCGGGAATGCTTGGATCGAGCTTGCTTGCCGCTACGCGCCGTTATGGAGTCGTCTACCACCCTATGGTACTGCAGCCACATCAAAGCCCCGTAAAGCCCCTATCAAAGTCTGGCTAAAGAGCTGTGGCAGGGGAACTATCTCGTCATCTGTAGCAGGGCCACAGGACCGTATGCTATAATCTGCTTGCCGTGTTGAGAAGAGTGACCTTCATATCGCTGGGCGCAACTGCCGCGATACTGGCTGTGTGGTACTGGTGGCACCTGGGCCAGCGAGGGACAGCCACTCTGTTCGTGGAGAGGGGTCAGGTCACTGTTTCACGCGGGTATGGTACACTGGATGTACCAGCCCCCCAAGTGAGCGAGGTCGCGAGCGGCGCCAAGATCACGACACAGGCAGGTTCCCGTGCCCACCTGATGTTGTCGCCCGCGGTGTCGGTGATCCTGGAGTCCGAGGGCGTGGTTCTCCTGACGCGTGTGCCGGCGCAGGCCGATGGCGAGCGGGTCGTAGCTGTGCAAGTCCAGAGTGGCCGGACGTTGCACCAGGTACACAGTTCGCTGCGTCCTGGGGACCGATATGAGGTGCTTACTCCGGCGGCGCATGTGAGGCTCTCGCCGGGCCGGTATCGTTGCGAGGTCTCCCCAGATGGGGCGACGGTGATTGAGGTGTCAGAGGGAGTGGCGACGGTTGCGGCGGAGAACACGGAGGTGGAGGTGCGGATGGGAGAGTACACCTCCATGGGTGTGGGACAGGCGCCTTCGGTTCCGCGCCCCGTGGGCGCACGCGTCGTGTTCGTGTCCGAGAGAACGGGCAACGCTGACATCTGGGTTCTGGATGAGGAGGGCCGCGAGTTTCAACTCACGCACAACGCGGCTGGCGACCTGGCACCGGCCTGGTCGCCGGATGGTACGCGCATCGCCTTCGTGAGCCTGCGTTACGGCAACAGCGAGATCTACGTCATGGACGCTGATGGATCGAACCAGGTCAACCTCACTCGCAACGCGGCCGACGACTACGCTCCTTCGTGGTCTCCCGACGGCGGTCTCATCGCTTTCGAATCGCTTCGTGATGGGGCGAGGGACCTCTATATAATGGATGTCGACGGCACGGAGCAGGCCAGGCTCACCTTCGGACCCGGGCTTAGCCTTGCACCTCAGTGGGACGTCGGTGGGTCCGAGATCGTCTTCAGCAGGATCGAGGACGACTCGAACAGCGACGGTGTCGTCGACGAGCGGGACATGGCAGTCTTTTTTTGCGTCGGCCTGGAGGGGGGTATCCCACGTAGTTTCTGGGACACCAGGTTTGTTTTCGACGAGATGGTTCTGCCTTGGGCTCGCCGGACCGTGGGATAGAGATTTCGTCAGGCGGGCAACTTGTGAGTCTAGTGAGGCCTCGCACAGTCTGGTGTGCCAGCTGTATCTGAGGATGAGGTTCCGGGGGCGAACATGGAAGAGAATGGCCGGGAAGAGCTGAGAGGACGGATCGCGGAGCGCCTGGGCTCGTGTGACAGCGACACCCTTTCCAGGGTCTCGGAGCTACTGGACCTGTCTGAGGAGAGGGGTGCGGAGAAACCTGTCCTCTTCAGCGAAGGCATCAGCCGGAGACAGTTCCTCGCGGGTGTCACCGCCGGGGGAGCAGCCCTCGTCTCCACTAATCTGGCGACAGGCCTGGTGGCAGGCTCGCTGGGCACGAAGGCGGGTCAAGCGGTCGCCCGATTGGAGAGTGAAGCCGAGCTGATAAAGCTTCGGGGCCTGCTCGGCCTCTACGAGAGCCTGGAGCAGGTGGGCATAGATGCCCTCCTGAGCACGGGGGTTGCCCTCTTGTCCGCGTCCATAGAGGGCCTGGAGACGGGGATCACGGTTCTCGAGAAAGGCGTGGGGCTGGTGGACGCAGGGGTCACCGCCTTCGAGGGTTCCTTTCCTTTCATTCGCAGAGGGTTGGCCGTGGTGGAGAACCTCTTCACCCGCCTCGAGAACCGGGTGACACGACTCCAGGAGCTGATGGCCGACGTACAGGAGATCGTCAGTCCGCTGAGTGACGCCGTGGGAAGCTTCTTCAGCTCCCTCGTAGAGCGCATTCCAGGTGTGGGGCCATCCATCGTGGATGCCCTGGACAGAATCTCTGAGTTGGTTGGTTCTCTACCGGACGCGATAGGTGAGGCCAGGAGCAGATTGATCGAGCCACTGAGCGATGACTGGTTCACCGACGACGAGGAGAGCGGCCTGAAAGGGAGACTGCTTAATCCCCTCCAGGAGGAGTTGCTGGGGCCCTTGGAGAGCTTTCTTGGTGGCCTGGCACATACCATAGACGAGTGGCAGGGGGAGTTGATCGATCCCACGGAGCGGGCGCTGGCAGAGCGCGATACCATCCGCGGTCAGATTGCAGATTACAGGGAACGGGAGGGGATTGCGTGAGAAGGCTGCGGCCGCTTCTTGCCCTTCTTGCTGTGTTGATTGTGGTCCTGGGCTGCGAGGGCCCCCTCGCCCTCCGCGAAACCCCCACACCAGAGATCTCTCAGCTTCCTGCTTTGCCCACAACGGAGGCTTTCCTGAAGGCGTGGGAAGAGGGCGAGTACGAGGTCATGTACGGGATGCTGTCGTCTTCGGCTCAGCAAGAGATCACCGAAGAAGAGTTTGTGTGGTTACATCAATCGATCATGGAGGAAGCAACGGCCATCTCCCATGAGCTGGAGATGGAGAATCTCGTCGAGGGAGAAGGGGAGGCGCAGGCCGACTTCACCCTGAGCCTGGACACCGTATTGCTGGGCAGGCCGAAACTCCAGGGCCAAATCCGATTGGTATGGGAGAACGTCGGCTGGAGAGTCGACTGGTCGCCCGAGGTCATCTTCCCGTCGCTGAGTGGAGACAATGTGGTCTATCTCCATCGCCTTACCTCGGCTCGTGCCAATATCTACGACCGAGATGGCCAGCCACTGGCTACGGATGGCTCTATGGTCACCGTGGGGGTGGTGCCGCAGGACATCGAAAACGAAAACGCGCTTCTGGCCGAGCTGAGCAGCATACTGAACATGAGCTGGGCCGAGATACAGGCGCTTTATGCTGCTGAAGGCATCCAGCCTCACTGGTTCGTGCCCATCGGCGACCTGTCATTCGAGGAGAGTCTCGTCCACGCGGACAGGCTGAGTTCTCTGTCAGGGGTGATGCTGCGGGAGACGCCCGTACGGACCTATCCCCAAGGGGATCTCGCGGCCAATGTGCTGGGGTATCTGGGCGAGATAAGCCGGGAAGAGCTGACAACGTTGGAGTCGCAGGGGTACGCGGAAGGCGACGCCATAGGCAAGGCTGGTCTGGAGCGATGGGGCGAATCCTACCTGGCCGGCAGGCGAGGTGGGATACTGAGCATAGTCACCCCGGAGGGGGAGCTTGTGGACTCCATCGTCGAGTTCCCGGCGACACAGAGCAGGAGCATCTATTCCACCATCGACCTGGAGTTGCAGAGGGTCGCAGAGGAGGCCTTGGGCGAGCATCGGGGAGCTGTCGTAGCCCTCGATCCCAACAACGGGGAGATCCTGGCCCTGGCCACCAACCCACGATACGATCCCAACGACTTGACCTGGGGTCGCTTCGATGCAGCGATCTGGGAGGCTCTGACTTCAGATCCGGCTCGTCCGCTGGTCAATCGAGCTGCGCAAGGCCTGTACCCCACGGGCTCTGTGTTCAAAGTGGTCACCGCAGCTGCCGCCATGGAGGGCGCCGGTTTCCCACCGCAGACCACGGTGAACTGCACCGGGTCCTGGGCGGGTCTGGGTCCGGGCTGGGTGAAACATGACTGGTTGCTGACCGGCCATGGGGCCATGGACTTCCGGTCGGCCATCGTACGCTCTTGCGACGTCTTCTTCTGGGAGATGGGCCTTCGTTTGAACGGGATCGATGTGGAACTCCTTCCCTCATATAGCCATTTGTTTGGTTTCGGCGAGCTGTCCGGACTGGATGCCCTGGACGAAAGCGAGGGCCTCGTTCCCGACCCTGCGTGGAAGGAGGAGTACTTCACCGGCGAGGGTAACCCCTTCTGGGTTCCAGGAGACGCCGTGAATCTGGCCGTGGGTCAAGGTGATCTGCTAGCCACCCCCCTGCAGGTGGCCAACATGATGGCCGTCATCGCCAACGGCGGCACACTCTATCGGCCGCACTTGGTGATGCGCGTCTCCGGCACACCGCAGGAGGATGAGGTGAACTTCACCGCCTCGGAGCGGGGACGCGTGCCGCTTTCCGAGACCAACCTGCAGGTCATCCGGGATGGCCTGGATGGAGTGACCAGCGATCCGGGAGGCACCGCGCTGCGCGCGTTCGATGGGGCGGCCTTCTCTTCCGCCGGTAAGACAGGTACCGCTGAGACCCCGGTTGAAGAGCCGCACGCGTGGTTCGCGGGCTATGCCCCCCTTGAAGCTCCTCAGATTGCCGTGGCCGTGGTGGTGGAGAACAGCGGTGAGGGTTCGGTCTTCGCCGCGCCCATCTGTCGCCAGGTGATGGAGGCGTTCTTCTTCGGGCCTCCTGTACCAGAGCCCTCGGAGGGAGCATAGGGTCTCTGGCCACAGTTGGATGGAGGGGGTCGGACCAACCACTGATCGTGCGGGGCTGGGACAGGGCGATCATGGGTGCGATTGGTCTTGCTGGCCAGATGATGGCCGTGGCTCTTGGAGGGTATGATCATGGACAGGAACAAGGTGCTGGCGACACTGGCGCTGCTCACCACTTTTATCCTGGGCTGCATTACAGTCGAGGTGAATCCGGCCGAGGAGACCGCCGTGCGAACCAAGGCCGCGTTTCCATCCCCGACGTGGACCACGGTCGTCTCCCTCGCGCCCACG
>DATKVP010000104.1:0-3718 GCA_035530015.1 Anaerolineae bacterium
CTACATCTGCAACTGCTGTACCTGCTGCTGCGGATTCCTGCGAAGCGTGGCGGAGTTCGGGGTGCCTACGGCGATCGCTCACTCGGACTTCCGCGCGGTCGTGGACAGCGATGAGTGCGCTGGGTGCGGCGATTGTGTCGAGCGCTGCCAGTTTGGGGCACTATCGATCTCAGACGACGTCTGCTCGGTGGACTACTCGCGCTGTGTGGGCTGCGGCCAGTGCAGCACGGTGTGTCCCACCGAGGCGCTTACGCTGGAGCGTCGCCCGGACTCTGAGATACTGCCCCTCCCGCTAGACAATGAGGAGTGGATGGCTCAGCGGGCCAGGGAACGGGGCATCTCCTTGTCTGACATCCAATGACATGAACGAGTGGGAAGACACGGGAGCAGCCATCGCGTTCGGACCGGTTCCTTCCCGGCGACTGGGACGGAGCTTGGGCATTAACAACGTGCCCCCCAAGGTGTGCAGCTACTCCTGCGTCTATTGCCAGTTGGGGCGCACCACCAAGATGGGGGTTGAGCGGCAGCTGTTCTATGATCCGCAGATGGTATCCAGGTCCGTTGAGGAGAAGGTTGCCCAGGCAGGCGCGGCCGGTGAGCAGGTCGACTATCTCAGCTTCGTGCCCGATGGCGAACCTACCTTGGACGTCAACCTGGGCAGGGAGATCGATCTGCTGAGACCTCTGGGCATCACGATTGCGGTCATCAGCAACTCATCTCTGGTCTGGCGTGCCGATGTCAGAGATGATCTGAGGAAGGCTGATTGGGTTTCTCTGAAGATTGACTCCGCAAGAGAGGAGATCTGGCGGCAGATCGACCAGCCCCACGCTGGCCTGAAGTGGGATCTCATTCTGGAGGGCATGGCCGAGTTCGCTCAAGCGTTTGAGGGGAAGCTGACGACCGAAACGATGCTCATCCGTGGGGTCAATGACAGCGCGGAGCGGGTGGCAGAGGTCGCTCAGTTCGTGTCGCGACTGCGACCCTCAGTTGCCTATCTGTCCATCCCCACCCGCCCCCCAGCAGAGGAGTGGGTGAAAGCTCCAGCTGAGGAAGATCTGAACCGTGCCTACTACATCATGAGCGAGGGCCTGGACAGCGTGGAATACCTGATAGGCTACGAGGGTGACGCTTTCGCCTCAACCGGCAACGTTGAGGAGGATTTGCTGAGCATCACTGCGGTGCATCCCATGCGCAGAGATGCGGTGAGGATCATGCTGTCCAAGGCGAAGGCGGATTGGTCGGTCGTAGAGGGTTTGGTCAGCAATGGCTCGGTGGTGGAAACAGAATACGAAGGCTGCACATACTACGTGAAGAGGATTCGTTGACGCGCGGAATCTCCGACACGTCTACACACCGGGCCGCTTGACGACCTCCGTGCCAAACGTGGATGCCTAAGGGCCGGATCGTGGGGTCGACTAGCGCAATACCGGCGCCACTCTGAGTAGGTGTCCGAGAGGGCTGCGAACCACCGGAGTCCACGTGGCCGAAGCCCTGCTAGCCAGCTGCACCTCAGCGTGTGCACGTTACTCGACGGGGGAGGTTGTCAAGGAGGACCCTGGCGCCCGGTTGTTATTCCTGGTGATCTCTGGTATACATACCCTAATCCTCATTCTGGTTTGATGGGGAAATTCTCGAAGCAGAAAGGAGAGGACGATGTCTGGATGGCTCAAGGCAGGATTGATCGGTGCTGCGATCGTGGTTGTACTCAAGGTGCTTCAGTTGGTGCCCTGCGTGAACTGCTGTGCAATACCGGCGGAGTGGGTGGCCTATGGTTGCATCGGCGCGCTGGCTGCCTACTGGATAGTCCCAGTGAGGACCATGGGGGCGGGCGCTGGGCAAGGGGCGCTGGCCGGGCTCATCGCCGCTGCCATCGGCGGACTAGTGGGCATTGGCGTCTCCGTCGTCGGGAATACTCTGCTGGCGCCTTTCCAGGTCGCCATGCTCAGGCAGTTGCCGCCAGAGGTCTTGCAGGGCATGGTGGAGGTGGGCCTCGACCCCGGGATGCTCTCGGGGGCAGGTGCGGGTGCGGTGGAGACCATCACCAATAGTTCCATCTGCTGTGGCATTGGGCTGGTCATCGCGGCCGCGCTTGGTGCCCTGGGTGGTCTCGTCTTCGCGGCTGTGAAGTCGGAGTGATCAGCGCCTGACTGCACTACTCGAGCGGCCTGTCAAGGGTCCAGTGACTGCAGGGTCCGTGGATCCGTCCCCGAGGTAGCATCGCTGTACGGTCAGCGGGCGAAGACGGACTGATAGACGGCCAGCGTTTGTCTCGCTGCCTTGTCCCAGCTGAATCTGGATGCCTGCCTGGGACCCTTGGCTTTGAGTTCTGCCCGGACATCTTTGCTCTCTAGGACAGTTGTCATCGCCTCCACCAGATCGCTAACGCTGGTGGGATCCACCAGCAGCGCAGCATCTCCCGCGACCTCTGGCAGGCTGGACGTGTTGCTGGTGACAACGGGTGCCCCGCAGGCCAGGGCCTCGAGCACCGGAAGGCCGAACCCTTCGTAGAGCGAGGGGAAGACGAAGAGTTCTGTAGCGGAGTAGATGGCCGGCAAGTCCGCGTCCGGGACGAAGCCGGTGAAAACTACCTCGTTCTCCAGGCCCAACTCGCGCAGCCTGCGGAAGAAGCCTTCGTAGAGCCATCCTTTCTTGCCCACGATCACCAGCCTCACCTCCGACCCCCGGTCCCTCAAACCACGGTATGCCTCCAGCAGTGAGGTCAGGTTCTTTCGCGGTTCGATAGTGCCCAGAGACAGGATGAACTTGCGCGGTAGATCGTGGGCCTGACGTACACGGGCGATGGCCTCTGCTGGCGCCGGGCGAAAGCGCGCATTGACACCCTCGTAGATCACGTGGATCTTGGCCTCGTCCAGATCGTAGAAGCGCATCGCATCTCGCTTGGTATGCCGGGACACGGCAATGACGGCGTCGGCAGCTTTGAGAAACTGGGGCATCACCAGGGTCAGGAACCAGCGGTTCAGAGGCTTGTGCGTCCCGGGGTAGAGGCGGAAGATCAGGTCGTGCAGGGTGAAGACAGTCCTGACTCGGGTCAATCGGGGCAGGAGATGGTCGGTGGCGTGGAAGAGGTCAATCCCTGGAAACATCCTGTCCTGTGGGATACGGAGCGATTGCCCGAAGAGCGCCGCGAATCGCCACGGCTTGGTGTCGAGGTTAGTGGTCAGGTGCGGGACGCGGTCCAGAGGGGGATCGATCTGCGCATCCCGCGGGCGGTGGTAGAAGGCCACATACTCGTTGTCCGTATCGGCGGCCAGCAAGGCTGCCATCAGTTCCTGTGCATAGCGCCCTAGCCCTGCGCGGCGATGGACGGCTGGGGAGGTGTCTATGCAGATCCTCATCGTATCCCCTCTTACGGGTGGCTCCGAGTTGGTCGTGTGATTCTGTCCTACCGTGGATTGATCAGCAGCCGCGTGCCCACAGCATCAGCTTTCTGTAGATGGCCGCAGTCTCCCGGACCATCTTCTCCACTGTGAAGGATTCCTGCACCCGCGCCAGCCCCTTTTGCCCCAGTGTCGTTGCCTTCGCTTCATTACTGAGGAGTTCCCGTATGGACTCGGACAGGGCGGTGGGGTCCTTCGGGGGCACGATGATACCCGTCTCGCCGTGTACGACCGCCTCTCCGATACCAGCCACGTCACTGGCCACCACCGGAAGGGCGCTGGCCATGGCTTCCAGAATGGTGAGCGGTAGGCCTTCGCCT
>DATKVP010000105.1:0-5036 GCA_035530015.1 Anaerolineae bacterium
CCACCGTGGACGAGCTGCTGCACGAAAAGGAAGCAGCGCGCCATCCGCTGCGCTACGCGCCATAACCGGACATGGAGACGCGACACTGAGTGCTTGGGCTGGGAGAAGGAATTCCGCCGCTGTAGCATAGATAGGAGGCGAGAATGACAAGAGTTGCCTCTCTATACGTGGTCCTGGCGCTCTTCGTGGCTCTCAGCCTGGCTGGGTGTGGCTCGACTGCTGCGCCCGAGCCTGGCGCCCCGACCTCTCCACCGTCAGAGCCCACAGCCGTGCCCAGCACCCCTGCCCCTCCACCCTCCGAGCCCACTCCTGCTCCGTCAGTGGAGGAGACCCCGGCATCCGCGTCGACGCCTGCACCGCCCATGGAGATGTCTAGCACCGCCTTCGAGGATCAGGGTGAGATCCCTCCTCGTCATGCCCTGTGTCCCGACCAGGAAGACCTGTCACCCCCGATCGACTGGACCAATGTCCCTCCAGGGACCGAGAGCCTGTCCCTGGTTTGCGTGGACTCAGCGGTTGGGTTTGTACACTGGACGATATACAACATCCCTCCCACAGCCTCTGGCCTCGCCGATGGCGTACCCCCGCTGGGTGAACTGGAGGACGGCTCTCTTCAAGGTCCCAACGACTACGGCCAATTCGGCTACAGAGGGCCATGCCCACCCACGGGGGAAACGCACGATTACGTGTTCACGCTCTATGCTCTGGACGCGATGCTAGACTTACCCGCTGGCGCAACCGCGGACTCAGTCCTTCGGGCAGCGGAGGGGCACATCCTCGCTCAGGCACAGGTGAGTGGCTCATACGTGTGGCAGTGACCTTGCCTGCGCGCCATGCAGCAGACGAGCGCGCAGCGTTGACGGACCTGCCTTCTAAGGCCCATAGCTCCTTCGGCGGGGAGCCGTGGTCTCCGCTTGGCCCTCTCCCGCTTCTGGTTCGCTGGAGCCAGTTGTCGGTCCCTGGCATCGCACCAGGAGCTCGATCTGGAGATGCATCCCGCGTGTGCGCAGATCAAAGGGCCACCAACACGATAGCCTCTGCCAGACTCGTCTCATGAGTCGCCCGCTTTGGACGTCGGCTGGGCAAGAAGCACACTCCCACCGCCTACCACCGGCTCAGCGACCACCACAGCGGTCCGAAGCCTGCTGTGCACCCCGTCCAGGGGCAGCGGGGCGCGCGGCGACAGGCCGGCACAGGCCGCTTCTCCTGACAACACCCTTTTAGAAGATTTGACAGAATTCCTGTTTTTTGGTATCATTATTATAGAATTAGCACTCTCTATGTTAGAGTGCTAATTCGTGCATAGGGATCGTTAGGTAGTGTAGGTGGGCGCACAAATGGTGTCACTGACCGAGCGACAGGAACAGATTCTGGACTTCATCGTCCGAGAGTACATAGACAGCGCCGCGCCCGTAGGGTCGAAGACTATCGTAGAAGGGCGTGCACTGGCGATAAGTCCGGCCACTGTGCGGGCAGAGATGGCCCAACTCGAGCAACTGGGCTATCTCACCCATCCGCACACGTCGGCCGGTCGTACTCCGACGGCCCTCGGCTACCGCTATTTCGTGGAATACCTGATGAGAGAGACCTCGCTGTCCCTGAGCGAGCAGCGCATGATCGAGCATCAGTTCCATCAAGTGGACAGGGACCTCGAGCAGTGGATAAGGCTGGCGGGGGCCATTCTGACCAGCAGGAGCGACACAGCATCTCTGGTCACGGCTCCCAGGGCTCGACGGGCCAGTTTCAAGCGCATGGACTTGGCTCGCCTCAGCGAGGCCAATGTACTTCTTTTGCTCGTGCTGCGCGACGGTACAGCACGACGGAGGATCATCAGCCTGCGCGACGATGAGATTTCGGGGACGCTTCGGGGCATGGCCGACGACCTTAACGCCCAGCTGCTCGATCTCACGGGAGCGGAGGTCCATGCCATGTGTTCGCGGTTGAAGGGTGCGAATTCGTTGCTGGCCAAGCACGTCGCGGAGTTGATGAGCGACGCCGATCTGGAGCATGAACTGGAGTTGTACCGCTACGGCTTCGCCAATATCCTGAGGCAGCCAGAGTTCGCCAGGGCAGCGCAGATGGAGAAGGTGGTGGGAATCCTGGAGCGACCCGGTCACCTCGAGTCCATCCTTGCTGAGATAGCTCTCTCACACAGCGGCGTCCAGGTCATAATCGGCGGCGAGGGTCGTTGGCCACAGATGACGGAATTCAGTCTCGTCATCGCCAGCTACGGAGCCGCCTGGCGAACCACGGGCGTCGTCGGGCTCATGGGTCCCATTCGTATGCCCTATGGCCGCAACGTCCCAATGGTCAGTTACGTCGCCAGTCTGATGAGTAGGCTGGTGAGAGAACGGTACGTGTAGGGGCCAGCTGCCGGGTGCAAGCCTACGAGGAGGTTCGAGACCAATTGGACGACAACGTGCACAAGATACCAGTAGAGGAAGCAACCGAGGAAGAGACAGACGATTTGGAGCAAGCCCAGCTTGAGGCTGCGAAGTACCTGGATCAGTTACAGCGCAGCCAGGCCGAGTTCGCAAACTACAAGAAGCGCATCGAGAGGGAGAGAGAGCTGTACATATCTCTTGCCAACGCTGCTCTGATCAGCAAGCTGCTGCCCGTCCTGGACGACTGGGAGCGGGCACTGGAGACCATACCTGACAAGCTGCGAAGTGTGAACTGGGTCGAGGGCGTGGCTCTCATTGAGCGCACAGTGCGTACGACGCTGGAGCAGGAAGGATTGACCGAGATCGATGCGGTCGGCAAGAAGTTCAATCCCGAGCTACATCACGCCGTGGTCCGTCAAGAAACGACGGAATACGCGGAAGACGAAATCATCAGTGAATTGCAGAAAGGCTACAAACTACACGATAAGGTGCTGCGACCTTCGATGGTGACAGTGGCAGCCAACCCTACAGATGAGAATAACAACCAACCTGACTGGGAGGGAGGACAAAATAGAATATGAGCAAGATTATTGGCATTGACCTAGGAACGACAAACTCTGCCGTGGCAGTCATGGAGGCAGGAGAACCTACGATTATCCCCAGTTCGGAAGGCGGGCGATTGACGCCTTCCGTGGTGGCGGTATCCAAGCAGGATGAGCGATTGGTGGGTACGGTGGCCAAGCGACAGGCGGTCACCAATCCCGAGAACACCATATTCTCGATAAAGCGACTGATGGGGCGCAGGTACAGCGACCCTGAGGTGAAGCGTGACGTGGAGCTCATGCCATACAAGATTACTGAGGCGCCCAATGGAGACGTCAAAGTCGTCATGGGGAGCAAGGAGTTTTCTCCACCCGAGATATCGGCCTTCATCTTGCAGAAGCTCAAGGCCGACGCTGAGGCGTATCTGGGCGAGACCGTTACTCAGGCGGTGATCACGGTGCCCGCCTACTTCAACGATTCGCAGCGCCAGGCGACCAAGGATGCAGGCCGCATAGCTGGCCTGGAGGTGCTCCGCATCATCAACGAGCCCACGGCATCATCGCTGGCCTACGGCCTGGCCAAGGGGAAGGACGAGAAGATCGCCGTGTACGACCTTGGAGGCGGCACCTTCGACGTCTCTATCCTGGAGATCGAGGCGGGAGATCCCCCGGTGTTCGAGGTACTATCGACCAACGGAGACACGCACCTCGGGGGTGACGACTTCGACCAGCGCATCATCGAGCATATCGCGGACGAGTTCAAGAAGGAGCAAGGCATCGATCTTCGCGGTGACCGCATAGCGCTCCAACGCCTGAAGGAGGCTGCGGAGAAGGCCAAGGTGGAGCTCTCTACAGTGATGCAGGCCGAGATCAACCTGCCGTTCATCACTGCTGACGCCAACGGACCGAAGCATCTGACCATGACCCTTACGAGGGCCAAGCTAGAGCAGCTGGTGGGTGAGCTCGTCGAGAAGACGATCCCTCCCTGCCGGCAGGCCCTGGAGGACGCGAAGGCAACCGCAGCCGACATCGACCAGGTCATCCTCGTCGGAGGACAGACCCGCATGCCGGCCGTCCAAGAGGCGGTCAAGAAGTTTTTCAGCCGGGAGCCCCATAGGGGAGTGAACCCGGACGAGGTCGTGGCCCTGGGCGCCGCCATTCAGGCGGGGGTCCTGGGAGGAGAGGTCAAGGACGTGCTGCTCCTCGACGTCACACCGCTGACCCTGGGCATTGAGACCCTGGGTGGGGTGGCGACTGCGCTGGTGCCGCGTAACACGACCATTCCGTACCATGCGTCACAGATCTTCTCGACGGCCGCCGACGGGCAGACGAGCGTGGAGGTCCACGTTGTCCAGGGGGAGCGCCCCATGGCTCCCGACAACAAGACACTCGGCCGGTTCATCCTCGACGGCGTTCCACCGGCGCCCAGGGGTGTACCGCAGATCGCGGTATCTTTCGACCTGGATGCCAATGGCATCCTCAACGTCTCGGCCCAGGACAAGGCCACCGGACGAGAGCAGCACATCACGATCACTGCCTCTAGCGGCCTGTCCGAGGACGAGATCAAGAACATGGTGCACGAGGCCAAGGCACACGAGACCGATGACCGCAAGCGCAAGGACGAAATCGAGGCGAGGAACAACGCCGACCAGGCCGCCTACAGCGCAGACAAGACGCTGCGAGACCTGGGCGACAAGGTACCAGCCGAAGTGCGCAGCGACGTTGAAGCCAAGGCCGCCGCGGTGAGGGAGGCCCTCAACGGCCAGGACGTGGACCTCATCCGTCGCAAGACCCAGGAGCTGATGGAGGCCATGCAGCAGATCGGGGCTGCTATGTACGAGCAGCCGGATGCAGCCACTCCACCTCCAGAGGGCGAAGCTGGGCCCCAGGCGCCGGAAGACGAAGGCACCGTGGAAGGTGAGTTTCGAGAGGTCTAGGAATAGAGTTGGGAGGGGCAGAGGCCACATAGGCCCTGCCCCCTTGCCTTGCGTTCGACGCTACCATCAAGTAGACTCCGCTGTGTCATCCAGTAAGGTGGTGTAATCTCCCTCCATGACTGCAAAGAGAGACTATTACGAGGTGCTCGGCGTCACCCGTTCCAGCAACGACG
>DATKVP010000106.1:0-4307 GCA_035530015.1 Anaerolineae bacterium
GGCACACTAAAAGCCTTCCTGGGCGTCAACGAGATCATCACCAGCCTGATGCTGAACTATATCGCCATACAATGGGTCAGCTATCTGGTCATAGGCCCGTGGCAGGATCCCACGAGCCTGGGCTTTCCAAGAACCACACGGCTGAGTGAGAGCGCAACGCTCCCTGTAATCACCGGCGCCTGGTACTTGCCCACGGTGGTGGCCCTGGTCGTGGTTGGGGCGGTGCTATCGTACTGGATCGTTCGTCGGGCTGACCATACGGGAGAAAGAGTCAAGTTGGCCGCGGGCTTTGTCCTCCTCACTACGCTCTCACTTGGTGGTATCTACTTCCTGGACGGTCGCCGGGTGCATCTGGGGTTTGTGCTCGGCCTGGCTGCTGCCGCGGTCCTGTCGGTGCTGCTGTCGCGTACTCGCTGGGGCTACGAAGTCCGCGTCATAGGAGAGAACGCCCGTGCCGCACAGCACGCGGGCATGAGCCTCAAGCGCAACATCGTCCTGGTGATGATGATCAGCGGTGGTATGGCTGGCTTGGCCGGGATGAGTGAGATTGCGGGCAACCTGCACCTGATAAAGAGGATGTTCTCGCCAGGATATGGATATACGGCGATTATTGTGGCGTGGTTGGCGAAGCTGAACCCATGGGGCGTGATCCTGGTCTCGCTGCTCCTGGGCGGGCTCTACCGTGGGAGCGATGCCATTCCAGGCGCGCCCAAAGCACTGGGCATGATGTTGCAGGCGGTGATCTTCTTCGTCTTGATTGGCGGTGAGGTCCTGGTGCGCTACCGGGTTCGCTGGGACCGGGGGAGCTGAGAGGTGGAAAGCGAGTATCGTGGCTGAGTTCGCGCTGTTCCTGACCATTGTTGTGAGTGCCGGGATTGCCGCTGGGACCCCTATTCTGTACGGCGCATTGGGGGAGATCTTCGCCGAACGCTCCGGGATTCTGAATCTCGGGGTAGAGGGCATGATGCTGATGGGCGCTCTCGCAGGAATCGTGGGCGGGTTGGCAACGGACAACGTGTGGGTCGGTGCCTTGGCCGCCATGGCAGCAGGCGGCCTCGTCAGCTTGATCCATGCCTTCATATCGATCACGCTTCGTGGTGACCAGGTTGTGAGCGGGCTGGCGCTGACGATTTTCGGTGCTGGTTTGAGCGCCTTCCTGGGGTTTCCCTACGTGAATGTACCAGCTCCCAAGTTCTCTGCCCTATCTATCCCTCTTCTGGAGCGCATCCCCTTCGTGGGCCCCATCTTCTTCCAGCATGACGTGACTGTCTACCTGGCCTTCATCTTGATACCCGTCTCCTGGTTCTGGATCAGCAGGACCCGGCCCGGCCTCCACTTGCGGGCGGTGGGTGAGAACCCGGCGGCCGCCGATGCGCTGGGAGTCAACGTGGTGGTGGTCCGCTACGTATACACGGTGGTGGGAGGGGGACTCTGCGGGCTTGGGGGTGCGGCTCTCAGCCTGGCCTACACCCCGGGTTGGATCGAGAACATGACCGCGGGTTGGGGATGGATCGCCGTGGGTCTGGTCATTTTCGCGGCGTGGAATCCCTGGCGCGCGGCCTTCGGTGCGTACCTCTTTGGTGCCATCAGCCGGGTGGTGTTCGACGTGCAGATGTTGCCCACCGCCGGGTTGCCACAACTGGTGAAGATCCTACTCACACCCGAAATCCTCCGTATGCTGCCGTACGCCGCAGTGATCGTGATCCTCGTGTTCGCCTCCAGGGAGGCGATCCGCAAGCGGCTCGGTGCACCAGCCGCTCTGGGGGAGGCGTACACCCGCGAGGAGGCTGAGGCCTAGCGCGGCGCTGGACTTGACACCTGGCGTGTATTGGTGTATAGTTATCATTTAGGTGATTTGCGCATCCCCTCAAGCGCCGGGCTATCGAGATACCAGCTCTCTGTCTATGCTAGTTGGTGTAGTTAGAAGGACGCCGTCAATGGGAGTGGTCTAGTCAAGGGAGCGGAGGTCCTACTGCTCCCGGGGCATACTGTAGGTACAGAGACTGGCGATATCGAGAACTCGGTTGCTCCGCCGCGCCGTGGCTGTGGGGGTAGGGTGGCCGAGCTTTTTGCTTCCTAGAGATTGTGCGTGGCGGCGCGCGTCACCGGCGAGTAAGCCGTATCGGCAGAACGACCGAACGGCATACGTAGGAGGATAGGTTGGACATAAAGGACTTCGCCGCTTTGCGGGTGAGCCTGGCTTCACCCGAACAGATACTCTCCTGGTCTCACGGAGAGGTCACCAAGCCGGAGACGATCAACTATCGGCGTCTGAGGCCAGAAAGGGATGGTCTGTTCTGTGAGGCCATCTTCGGTCCTACCAAGGACTGGCAGTGCTATTGTGGTAAGTACAAGAAGATCCGCCACAAGGGCATCGTCTGCGAGAAGTGCGGCGTCGAGGTCACCCGGTCGCGGGTCAGACGCGAACGCATGGGGCATATAACGTTGGCGTCACCCGTCGCCCACGTCTGGTACACCCAGCGGGTGCCGAGCTATCTTGGTTTGCTCCTTGACATCTCGAGGCGTGACCTGGATCGTGTTCTCTACTTCGCGCAGTACATGATTACAGAGATAGACGAAGAGGCTCGCTCAAAGGTCTATCGAAGGGTAGACGAGAAACTGGCCGCGGAGATGGCTGAACTGCGTGGCGGGCTCAAGGAACGGACAGACGAGATCCAACGAGAACTCGGGGGCAAGATAGAGAAGCTTCAAGCTCGGGCGGAACGCATCAAGCAAAAGTATGATGAGCAACTGTCTGAGGAAACCGACCGCACCATGGAGGAGGCGAGCGCTCTACAGACCAGGGTGAGCCGGGCGATGGGGAAGGTCATCCGGAAGGACATCGTGTTCACAGATTCGGACGAAGTGCTGGTGTCCTCGGGGAACGTGGTGAAGCGTGAACACCTGACTGAACTGAATCGCGCGGTGCAGGGCCGGATCGAGGAACTCGAAGGAGCGATACGGGCGAAACAGCAAGACGAAGTGGTGCCCATTGAAGCCGAGATCGACCAGCTGCGAAATGAGATGGAAGGGAAGGTCGGCGAGCTCAGCGAAGCGACCGATGAGCAGATAGCGGATCTGAAGTCTGCGGCTGAAGACGAGCGAAAAGAGATCAAGAGCGTCAAGGTGAAGCAGTTCCTCAACGAGACCCAGCATCGCGAACTGGAGGGCAAATGGGGTCGCTTCTTCAGCGCTGGGATGGGCGGGGATGCGCTCTTGAGAGTCTGCCAGAGCTTGGATCTGGACCAGATGGCCGAAGAACTCCGAGTCGAGGCCATCGACAGCCGCTCCAAGCAGAGGCGGAATAAGGCCACCAAGCGGTTGCGCGTGGTCGAGGCACTGCGCAAGTCGAGCAACCGACCCGAGTGGATGATCATCACCGCTCTGCCAGTCATTCCACCTGACCTACGTCCTATGGTGCAGCTGGACGGAGGACGCTTCGCAACTAGCGATCTCAATGATCTGTACCGTCGAGTGATCAATCGCAACAATCGCCTCAAGAAGCTGGTAGAGTTGGGAGCGCCGGACGTGATCGTGCGCAACGAGAAGCGGATGCTCCAAGAGGCTGTAGACTCCCTTATCGATAACAGCCGGCGAGGCAAGGCTATCTCGTCGAGGGGTAGGCGGAAGCTCAAGTCTCTGTCTGACATGCTGAAGGGGAAGCAGGGGAGGTTCAGGCGAAACCTCCTCGGCAAGCGGGTTGACTACTCGGGCCGCTCTGTCATCGTCGTCGGCCCTCATCTCAAGCTGCACCAGTGTGGACTCCCCAAGAGCATGGCCCTGGAGCTGTTCAAGCCCTTTGTCATGCAGAAGCTGGTGGAGCACAGCTATGCGCACAACGTCAAGGGGACCAGACGTATCATAGAGCAGATGCGGCCCGAAGTGTGGGAGGTGTTGGAGGAGGTGGTCAAGGATCACCTCGTACTCCTCAACCGGGCTCCAACCCTGCACAGGCTGGGCATTCAGGCCTTTGAGCCAGTGTTGGTGGAAGGAAACGCGATCCAGATACACCCGCTCGTGTGCAGCGCCTTCAACGCTGACTTCGACGGTGACCAGATGGCGGTTCACGTGCCTCTGTCAGAAGCGGCGCAGACGGAAGCCAGGGAGTTGATGCTCTCGAGCAGGAATCTGCTGCTGCCTTCCAGTGGCGAGCCCACGGTCAGCCCCACCAAGGATATGGTGTTGGGCTGCTACTACCTTACGGTAGAGGATGAAGGGCGCAAGGGTGAGGGCAAGGTCTTTGGCGACATTGATGAGGTCATGCTGGCCTATGAGTTGGGGCAGGTGCACTTGCACGCCAAGATCAA
>DATKVP010000107.1:0-4501 GCA_035530015.1 Anaerolineae bacterium
GGGAGGTCAGCCAGCCCGAGACAAGAGTACGACGGGGAAGGAGCCTCCAGCATGATTCCGGTCAAGTTGGCGATCCGCAACTTCATGTGCTACGGCGACCAGGTGTCGTCGCTGGATTTCTCCGGCATCCATCTGGCCTGCCTGGCAGGCGACAACGGCCACGGCAAGTCCGCCATCATAGACGCCATGACCTGGGCACTATGGGGCAAGTCACGCGCTCAGCGCGACGACGACTTGATCCACCTGGGTCAGAGGCACATGGAAGTTGAGTTCGAGTTCGTGCTGGGAGACAACCATTATCGAGTGCTGCGTCAGCGACAGAAGAACGGCACCAAAGGTCAAACCACGTTGGAGTTCCAGGTCCTGGACGATGACGATTTCCGACCTTTGACGGCCAACACCGTACGGCAGACCCAGGCTGCTATCACCGAGACCCTGCGCATGGATTACGAAACCTTCATCAACTCCGCCTTTCTACTTCAGGGTCGGGCCGATGAGTTCACTTCCCATCCGCCAGCCGAGCGTAAGCGGATCCTGGGCGAGATCCTCGATCTCAGCCACTACGATAGACTGGAGGAACGGGCCAAGGAACGCGCCAGGGAGACCGAGGTCCGACTACGCGAGATCAAGGCAACCCTGAGCGAGGTGGACAGGGAACTGGCCCACAAACCCGAGTACGAGCGAGACTTGAGCGACGCAGAAGAGATCTCATCAGTGCTAAAGTCGAGATTCCTGGCTGAAGAGGCCACACTCCGAGGACTGCGGGAACAGAAGAAGGAGCTGGAACTCCGCCAGGATCAACTGAGCGAGCTGGTCTCCGAGAAGGAACGACGGGGTTCCGAACTGGACGATACGAAGCAGGACATGGAACGGACGCGCCAAAGGATCGTCGGCTACCAGGAGATGCTTGACCGGGGACAGGGTATCGAAGAGGGATACGCCGCGTTGTCCGCTGCCAGGAAGGACGACGAGGAGCTGTCCCTCAAGCTCACCCAGCACTCGCGTCTGAACGAGCAGCGGGCGGAGGTTCAACGAGCCATAGACGGGACCGCCGCCCAACTTTCCGTGGAGCGGGAACGCACGGCCGCCAGAGCCGACAGTCTCCACAAGACCATCTCTCAGGGAGCAGCAACGGAGAAGAAGCTGGCGAAAGTCCGTGAGAGGCTCACCCAACTGGGCGAAAGGCAGGCCGCAAGGGAGGAGCTGCTCCAGCAAGAACAGGAGCTCTCCAACCAGGCAGCTTCCCTGCGGTCGCAGAACGAGCAACTCAAGTCGGAGATGGACCACCTGAAGGACAAGCTGGATCTCCTCGAGGAAGCGGAGGCAACTTGTCCTCTATGCGGCTCGGAGCTCCAGGCGGATGAGAGGACGCACATCGAGGAGAGTTACACCGCAGAGGGCAGAAAGAAGGGAAACCTCTACCGTGACAACTCTGCTTCCATCAAGCGCCTGGAGCACTCTATCCACGAGACGCGCCAGGCCCGGGAGGCGTCGGAGGCTGACCTGACGAAGCTTGCATCCCTGCAAGGCCAGGAAGCCTCGCTATCCAGGATGATAGAGGACGCAGAAGCCGCCAAAGTAGAGCTGGAGGAAGTCGCGGCCAGACTGGCAAGACTCGATCAGCAACTGGAGAGTTGCGACTTCGCCCATGAACAGCGGCGACGTCTAGCCGAACTTGAGCGAGAGATCAAACAGGTCGGCTACGATGCACAGAAACACCAAGAGATACGCAGGGTGCTCTCTGAGACGGCTCCCTTCGAGAGGGAGAAGAGAGAGCTGGACACCACCATGGAGGGCATGAGGGCAGAGGGAGACAAGCTGGGGGAGCGAGAACGACGTCTCGAGAATCTCCAAGGGGCCCTTCAAGACCTCGCACAGAGAACACAGATCCTCAGCGAACAGGTGGCCCAACTGGAGAAAGACACGCAGGGGCTAGAGCATCAGGCCCGCCTGGTGCAAGATCTACAGGTCCGGGACGCCGATGCCCGCGTCCGGCTGGGCGCGGCCCGGCAGAAGCTGGACCACTGTTCCTACCTCGAGCAACAGAAGAAGAACAAGTCCGTCGAGGAGCGAGAGGCGCAGGAGGAGAAGACGATCTACGACGAACTCCGCCTGGCCTTCGGCAAGCGTGGTATCCAGGCCATGATCATCGAAGCGGTCATCCCGGAGATCGAGGAAGAAGCCAACCGCCTGCTCGGTCGCATGACCGAGGGCAGGCTGAGCGTGCGTCTGAAGAGCCAGCGGGAGACCCTTCAGGGCAAGACTGTGGAGACGTTGGACATCGAAGTAGCGGACGAACTGGGCCCCAGGAGTTACTCTCTATTCTCCGGAGGAGAGGCCTTCCGCATCAACTTCGCCATCCGTGTGGCCCTGTCCAAGCTGCTGGCACGACGGGCGGGAGCCAGGCTCCAGACTTTGATCGTGGATGAGGGCTTCGGCACTCAGGATGCCCAGGGCCGCGAGCGCCTGGTCGAAGCCATCGGCTCGGTGCAGGAGGACTTCGAACGCATCCTGGTCGTCACGCACATCGAGGAACTCAAGGACTCCTTCCCCGTGCGCATCGACGTGGTAAAGACCCCCACGGGATCACAGATCTCCGTGGTCTGATCGCCTTATGTCAAGGCGAGATCTCCCATCCGCACGCGCGGACTCCCTACATCCCTCGTCTGGCCACCCGCCAGCGGATCATCGCCTCATCGATCTGAGCCCGCAGCGCCCTGTGATCCTCCACCAGCAACACCAGCGCGTTCTTGAGCAGCATCCTGCTGTCTATCCACAGCCTCAACTGCCCTCTCGGTTGCGGCAGTCGATCCACCTCCACCACCACCACCGGCAGTTGCCAGAGCGGATCGAGGAAGGCGCGGGAAGAGAAGAGCTGACGAGACGGAGGAAACGCGGTCCCCAGCGATGACGTTCGCGTCCGAGCGATGGACTCATAGGGGATGTGAAGCCGGTAGAGAGGCACCTGGATGAGTAGACCATCCTCTCCACACTGTACACGTGCCAGTCTGCTCATCACGAAGGTAAGAAGAAGCAGGGTGGCTGAGAGGAGCGCGGCCAGGATAAGGGCCAGTCGCAGGGCTGCCAGCGCGGGGTGGTCCCAGACCAGCAAGCCTCCTGACACAACGAGCAACCATACCGACGGCCATCCATAGTAGCTGAACAGCCGCCTGTATAGCAGCAGTGGGTGACTGGTCCTTGTTGGCTTGCTTTGGCGTTTCATCTCGCCTTGTGCACGTAATCGCAAAGGGGGGCCAGGCCGCAGGCATCACACCGTGGTCGGCGTGCGTGGCACACTTGACGGCCGTGGCCCACCATGTTCACGTGGAAGTCGTAGACCGCCTCGTCGGGGAGTGCGTCCCCCAGCACGACGTGGGCTTTCTCAGCTGAATCGCGCGGCCCTAGCAACCCCAATCTTCGGCTCACGCGAAGAACGTGCGTATCAACAGGCAGTACCGGCCGTCCGAGGGAAAAGAGGAGCACACACGCCGCGGTCTTCGGCCCCACTCCCTCCAGAGACACCAGCCAGGCCTTGGCTTCCTCGATCTCCATGTTCCCCAGGAACTCGAGATCGATCTCTCCCCGCTCCTCCAGGATCGCCCGCAATGCCTTCTTGATCCGGGGAGCCTTGATCCGCGCCAGGCCCCCAGGCTCGATAGCCTCGACTATATCCTCCACATCAGCGAGGAGAAGCTGATCCCAGGTGGCAAACCGGCCCAGGAGCCGGGCAAAGGCCCGATCGCTGTTCACGTCGGAAGTATTCTGCGAGAGGACGGTGCGCACCAACTCGCTCACGGGCTCCCTCTGCGGTCGCCACTGGTGATGCCCGTACTCTTCCCCAAGGACTTCATGCACAGCCGCAACCTTGTCCTTGCCCTCTGACTTCATGAGGCCCTCGGTCCTCGCCGAACAGCCGTTTTCATGTGTGCCGCGAACGAGGTTTGGCCTCCGGTGGGCGGGGCAGTCGCCAGCACCGCCAAGGCCAGCCTCGATACTCTGGTGTGACTACCTCGCGGTACCCCTGAATGCCTTACGTTCCGCGACGTCGCCACAACACGCCCCCTATGCGGAAGAGGCGGGACGTACGACGCCCCGCCTCTTTGAATATTACTAGATATCGGTCTGTGCCGCAAGATCAGCCGCGATTCACGTTCTGCACTCCTATCGCCGCTGTCGCGCCAGTTTGGGGTCCAGTACGTCCCTGAATGCGTCCCCGATCAGATTCCAGCCCAGCACGAACAACAGGATCGCCATCCCTGGATATACGATGATGTACCAGTAGTCGAATAGACTCGGCATCCAGTTCCTCGCAAAGCTGATCAACTGCCCCCAGTCCGCATACCCGGGCTCAGCACCTAACCCCAGAAAGCTCAACGCCGCGAAGTTCAGCACGTACGACCCTATGTCCATCGACGCTACCACCAGCGTCGGAAAGATCGAGTTCGGTATCACGTGCCTCAACATGATCCGAAAGTGACTCGCTCCCAGCGTCCTCGCTGCC
>DATKVP010000108.1:0-4499 GCA_035530015.1 Anaerolineae bacterium
GCGGCGTCGAGTTCCGTCACCGCCGTGGCCAGATGGACGGTGATGCCTTTGCTCGTATACCACTCAGGGGGATAGACGTAGAGATCTGCAAGTTCCAGGCGCCCGGCCAGGAACCGGATGAGCGCTGGACGCAGGTAGTAACGGTGCGGCTCATCCGTGTAGATCTCTATTCCCGCATCGAGATTCGCGGCGACGATTGTGCGGGCTGCTGTTATCGCCGCGATCCCATTCCCGGCGATGACGAAGTTCACCTGCTACAGGCTCTCCGCAATCTTGGCGCCGAACTCTCGGCAGGCTTCCAGTTCCTCTCTTGTGGGCACCAGTGTGTACCGCAGGCCTGGCTCCGGGACCTTGAACTTCAGGCCCTTGAGTCTATCCTCGATCATGCCCACTGCTTCCCCACTCCAACCATAGGAGCCGAACGCGGCTCCCACCTTGCCGCGCAACCTGATGGTGGCCAGACTGGACAGCAGGTCCCAGACCGGCTTGACAGCGTCGCCATTTACGGTCGGCGAGCCGATGATCAGCGCCTGCGCCGACTCGATGAGGTCCAGGACGTCGCCGGGGTCTGTCTCGGTCAGGTCGAACGACTGAACCTCGACTCCATCGATGGCGGCGCCCTTGGCGATCTCCTCTGCCATCATCTTGGTGTTGCCGTGGGCGCTGGCGTAGAAGATGAGCACTTTCCTGATACTGGTGGCCGGCAGAGTACTCCACTCCCTGTACTGGTTCAGGTACTTCCACGGATCGCTGCGCAGAATGGGGCCGTGCGACGGACCGATGACGCTTATCTCCAGACCCTGGATCTTGTCTAGGGCCTCGAGCATCTTGTCTTTGAACGGCCTCATGATGCCCCGGTAGTAGTACTCGAACTCACCACTGAAATCGCCTACCAGATCATCGAACATACGCTCGTCGCAGAAGTGGCTGCCAAAGACGTCGCAGGGAAATAGTACCTGGTCCTCCACGGCGTAGGTGAACATGGTGTCCGGCCAGTGGAGGAAGGGTGCGGAGAAAAAGCGCAGCGTCTTGCCTCCCAGGTCAAGGACGTCGCCATCGCTCATCTTGAGAGGACCCACGTCGGCGTTGAGGAGGTTGCGCACGTAGTGTTCGCCGGTCCTGGACACTATCACCTTGGCGTTCTTCGCCTCCTCGAGGAACGTCGCGAGCGAGCCAGAGTGGTCAGGCTCCATGTGGTTGCAGATCACGTAGTCGACGTCCTCCGGCGCGACGAGGGACGTGAGATTGGAGAAGAACTGGTCGTAGCAGCGCCCCTTCACCGTGTCCACGACAGCGACTTTCTCGCCCCTGACGAGGTAGGAGTTGTAGGTCGTGCCCCCCTCGGTGGGGAAGAGGATATCGAAGAGCCTGAGATCAGGATCGAGCGCCCCTATCCAGTAGATGCCTTCCTTGATCTCTATGGGCTTCATGCCTACTCTTCCAGCTTCTGGAACATGTCTTTCTCGGCTCCGCACTCGGGGCAGACCCAGTCATCGGGCAGGTCCTCGAAGCGCGTGCCGGCGGGGATACCGTTGTCAGGATCTCCCACTGCAGGGTCGTAGATGTAGCCACATGCCAGACATTCCCACTTTTCCATTCTGATCTCCTTTCTCGTCATGCGACTAAGCGAGGCGCGATCGACAAACTCTAGGATTGGCATTCTGGGCAGCGGCCGTAGAATACCATGGCCCAGCGCTCGATCCGATAGCCATGCGTTTCTTTCGGTAGCAGCTCAACAGAGTCGAGGTCTCGCAAGACGTCCTCGATTTTTCGGCAAACCTGGCACACGAGGTGGGGGTGCCCAGCTGTAGAGGTATCGTAGCGGCTCTTGCCCTCTCCCAGATCGAGTTCCACCAACTCGCCCATCGCCGCCAGGTCGTTGAGGGTATGGTAGACCGTCGCCAACGACATGTCAGGCATGACTTCTCTCACAGCGTGGTAGATGTCGTCGGCGGTCGGATGCTCTGGGGCCTGGCGCAGGGCTTCGAAGATGAGACGCCGCTGGGGAGTGACCTTCAGCCCTCGCTCCCGCAAGACCTCACACAGCTCCTCGACTGATCTCATTGGAATGAGCTCTCCAACAACACCCATTATCAAATTATAGGCATTATACAGCAGGTCTTGACAGTTGTCAAGTAGGAGAGTTCACAGATATGCCCGATTCAATGATGGAGCGTGGATCAGCGGCTGGTTACGCGGTCCGGCCTACTGTAGACGTTCATCTTGCTGCTGCGGACGTAGCCGATGATGGTCATCTGCCACTCGCGAGCGAGCCTGACCGCCAGGTCTGTAGGGGTACTGCGAGATGCGACGATGGGCACTTCCATCTTCACCGCCTTGCTCACCATCTCCGAGGATATGCGTCCTGTGGTGAGCAGGAGGCGATCCGCCGTGGGCATGCCGTGGAACAGGCACTGCCCCCTGATCTTGTCCAGGGTGTTGTGCCTACCCACGTCCTCGGCCACCACCAGCAGTTCGTCGCCGTCGGAGAGGGCCGAAGCATGCGTCCCTCCGGCTGCTTGATGGATCGGGGCCTGGCGCCGAAGCTCTCGCATCAGTCGGGATACTTGATCTACCGATACCCGGAGTGAGGATTCTATCTTCGGATGGCTCCCTGAGAGGTCGTCGAAGGTGATGCCACGACCGCACCCTGAGAGGAGAATGGGTCTGCTACCAGGCGAAAGCCCTCGACCGTTGAGCTTGACGTCGATGACCCCCTCTTGATCCTCACAGGATTCGAGGAGAAGTACGTCGTCCAGACCCTCGATCAGCCCCTCAGCAGCGAGGAAGCCCAGTACCAGGAAGTTCAGCTGGTGGGGAGTGCAGAAAAGGGTGACGAGTTCCTGGCCATTGACGTGGATAGTCCAGGGGGCTTCACGGACGACGGGCCGCTCCGCCTGCTTGCTATCGTCCCCGTCATACCGAACATAGGTGACCTTGTCGGTAGCCTTGCCGTCCATGGATCGTGCAGTCCTATCGATACCCCTCTTGACGCGCTGAGATGTCCATCCCTATGGTGATGATGCGCTGCAAGGGCAAGAGGGGTTTGAGAGATGTCTGCCTCCCGTCGAGAACCTTGAGGTAGCGCTCGCAGTGGTCACACACGTAGAGGCGATACACCTCATCGTCGCTGAGGTAGTAGGCGAAAGTCTCGTTGTCGGAGTTGCCGCAGAAGGTGCACTCACCTCGTCTGCATGTCCACAACGTATCGCAGCGGGAACAGAGGAGCCGAAGTCCCCCCACTTCTTCTTCCAGGTATCCGAAATCCGGCTCGCCGTTGCAGACCGGACACCGGGGTTGATACCATCGCTCGTCCTGTACGAGGGGGGTGAGGAGAGCAGCATGGGCATACAAAAAGGGGTGCAAGGAGTGGATGAGCACGAAGGGGAGGAGTTCGCGGGTCTCGCCCGCGATGTCTGGCACGTCCACCCTGCCATCCTTCAAATACGCCGCTACGATGGCGAGGCCATCCCCGCTCTCGCCGGTCAAAAGAGTGCGCGCTTCCTCGAACTGTGGCGCCAGCTCTTCTCTGTGGCGGGCGCCGATATCGCAGATTTGGGCGGCAAGGGTGGCCAGTCGAGCGGGATCCCATTCCAGTCGCCAGTGTTGAATGAGAGCCACACGCTGGTCCAGGAGTCTGGCGACCTCTTGCTGGTCTACATGGAGACTGGGCGTGCTGACCTCGACGGTCGAACGCGCGCTGACTATCTCCTCATGGAGATCGATGGTGTGCGCCAGCTCTGGATCGTCCTCCCGTGCGTCGCGCAGGGCGGCCAGGAGTTCCTGGTCTGCCGTTGGGGTTTCCACGACCTGTTTGTCCTTTCTGGGGTGGGGGGTTGTCTGGTTGCTAAGTATACAGTATCTCGTCTTGAGTGTCTAATGGACGGGGAGGTTGGTTCGTAGTAAGGGCTTTAGCCCTTCTTATGCGCCGAAACGCACACTACGAACGAGAAGGTTGGTAGTAAGGGCACATTACGAACGAGGAGGTCGCCGGCGGGGTGCAGGGCTCACTTCCTCCCCCTCCATGGGGGAGGACGGAGGAGGGGGTGAGGGGTTATCCCTCCAGCAAGGCTTTCAGCCGGGCCAGGTTGTCCTCCATCTGCTGTTTCATGGTGCGGTCCATGAGGGGACCAGCCAGCTTGGCCAGGCCGCCCGTCGGGCCCTCGGAGCGAATGGTGAACCTGGTCCCGCCTTCCACAGGCTGAAGGAACCAGCCCATGGTCATCTCCGTGGGACCCATCCTTATCTGCTGGACCGCCTTCTGGTTGGGCTCGTACTCAGTGATCTCCGCGATCCACTGCATGGTCCGGCCCATGAAGTCGGAGGTCCCGCGATACCTGGTGCCCAGTCCAACCGGACCCTCGGAAGACTGCTCGGTCCGGCCCGCCTGCGCGTTCCATTTCGTGAAGTTCGCGACGTCCGTCACGAAGGCAAAGACCTCTTCCACCGGCCTGTTGATCGTGATGCTCCTTTCCATCGTTGACTCTCCCCCATTCTCG
>DATKVP010000109.1:0-6754 GCA_035530015.1 Anaerolineae bacterium
CGATGACGACCGACGCGGTTTCTATCCTTTTCTTGATCTGATCAACGATGTCGCCTACGAATGCCGTCTCATCGATGCGCTCGCAGAGGAAGCCTGCCGAATGGAGTGGTCCCTGGATGCCGTAGTAGAACACATCGTCCATATCTTTCGCAAACGGCATTGCTACGAACGCGCGTGGCTTCGCCTCGGATCCCTTCCCGGCTGTTTCTACGACTGCGTTGTGAGGCAACTTGTGCGCAAACGTGTCGTGCTGTGCCGGCATATGGAGGCGATACGCCCAGCGAGTGGGAACTCGCGACGCGTAGGACACAGCATCCAGCTTCTGCTCGAGTGCTGCTCGGAGACGCTCCACCCGGCCTTCGCTTATCTCAACAATGCAGATACGCTCGAGCCGCGGCGGCAGGTCCCCTTTCAACAAAGCCTCGACGCATCCTGCGATTTGTGCGAGAGCGGCCTCGACTTCGTCAAGGCCGTATCCTGGGCCGTGGATTGTCATTGCCAGGTGTACAGTGTCAGGTGCTTCTGTGGCGAGGATGCGGAGAACGCTCGTGGAGAACTCACGGATCCGTTGATATCCGAAGAGAGACAGATGGGGGACACCCACGAAGAGAACGTGGCCGGCTTTGATACGACCGAGAGATGGGAGGTACCGATAATCACCGACGCTAGGACTTATGCTGCTGAGTTCGGTGCCGCCATCCGCAAGCGCGAGTGCGACTGCCCGATCCGCACCGTGGAAGGCCTGTGCATGCTTGAGAGCGACTACATCTGCGGCGAATGATGCAATCTCTCCCTGTTGTATCGTGAACTCAAAGCCACGCGGCATCGACTGCATCTCCAACCCCGTCCTCGTGGAACGGCTGCGATCAAAATCTATTGTCGCAGAGACAAGAAATCGGACTCATGGAGCTGCGATCCTGTCCTTTCTTGTTTCTGTCTCTCCTTGCGCTGGGAACGCGCAGCCACTGACTTGTGGTGGCGAGCTGAGGGAAGAGACGAAGCTGTGGCGAGCTTCTTGTAGCTGTGCGCCCCGGTGCTGTACCCTGTGTTGGGTTATGGCCTAAGGCGTGGCCGTCGACCTTGGTCGCTGTGTCACTGGTAGGCTGAACTCGCTCCCAGCTCGGCTGGCTGGAAGCCTCGTGGCCGCAGTTGATGAGATGAGATCCGTTCCGTTTGTGCACGGTGCGACTGCAGTAGTGATTCAACGCGTGTCGCAAGGAGCCCACTTAGACAGCATGGCTCTCGCGCCCAGTCTTGACTCCTTCAGAAGTTCGTCTGGTAGAGGATCACCGTGTTCAACGCACGACTCGATAAGCTTCCTCGCCACATCCTGGGCGATCTCGAGGGTTTCCGCCATGCTTCTGCCCTGCGCGAGGAAACCGGGAAGGACGTCGCTGGTGGCCAGGTATCCCCCCTCCTCCAGAGCCTCCATCTCGATAGGAAGCAGGTATTCCATGGTTCAAACCTCTGCCAGGCTCGCGCCAACTATCATACCAGCGAGCGCAGCTTTGGCGCAAGCTGGCTGGTATGTAGTGAGGCCTATCGGCAAGTGATCTTATGACCGCCGTGTCCGCTGGAAGCGCGGCTAACGGCACCGTGGTATTAGCGGAAGCGTGATCACCGTGCTATTCACACACGGCTCTGTCGAACCCGTCGCCCAGCGCCGCCTTCAAGACCTCGTCCATGGTGTCCACCAGGATGAAGTTTATAACCTCGCGTACCTCCTCCGGTAGATCGTCCAGGTCCTTCTCGTTGTGGCGCGGCAGGATCACGGTCTTCAGGCCCACCCGAGCCGCGGCCAGAATCTTCTGCTTCACCCCACCGATGGGCAGCACTGTTCCCCGCAGGGTGAGCTCGCCGGTCATGCCCACGTCGCAGTTCACGGGCGTGTCGGTCATCAGCGACACGAGCGCTGTGGCGATGGCCACGCCGGCAGAAGGGCCGTCTTTAGGTATGGCGCCGGCCGGGAAATGGACGTGAAGGTCTGTCTCTTCGAAGAAGCCCTCGTCGATGTTGAGGTCCTTGGCCCGGGAGCGCACGTAGCTCAAGGCTGCCTGGGCCGACTCCTTCATAACGTCGCCCAGCTTGCCGGTGAGGGTCAGGCCCTTGCTCCCTTTCATCTTGGTGGCCTCGATGAAGGTGATGTCGCCCCCCGTGGAGGTGACTACCAGCCCTGTAGCCACTCCAGGGACCTCCGTGCGCTCGGCAGCCTCATTGTAGAACTTGGGCTTGCCCAGGTAGTCAGAAACGTTGTCCCTCGTGATCGCGGCCTGGGTCGCTTCGCCGGCAGCGATCTTGGTGGCTACCTTGCGGCAGACGGAGCCGATCTCCCTTTCCAGGTTGCGCAGCCCTGCTTCGCGCGTGTAATCCCTGATGATCAGGTGTAGAGCTTGCTCGTCGAACTCGATCTCGCCTTCCCTGAGGCTATTCTCCTCCAGCTGGCGCGGTATCAGATACCGCTGGGCGATCTTGACCTTCTCCTCCTCCGTGTACCCATCCAATTCGATGGTCTCCATCCGGTCCAGCAGGGGAGCAGGGATGGTGTGCAGTACGTTGGCGGTGGTGATGAACATCACCGGTGATAGGTCCCAGTCCACGTCCAGGTAGTGGTCGCGGAAGGAGAAGTTCTGCTCGGGGTCCAGCACCTCCAGCAGCGCAGAGGATGGGTCTCCCCGGAAGTCGGCCCCAATCTTGTCGACCTCGTCCAGCATGAACACCGGGTTCTTCGATCCTACCCGCTTGATGGACTGGAGAATGCGGCCCGGCAGGGCGCCGACGTAGGTGCGGCGATGGCCGCGTATCTCGGCCTCGTCGCGCATCCCACCCAGAGACATACGGATGAACTCCCTGCCCAGCGCCCGGGCGATGGAACGTCCCAGGGAGGTCTTGCCCGTCCCCGGAGGTCCGACGAAGTTGAGAATGGCGCCCTTCGACTCCCTGGCCTCGCTTCCTTCGCGCTCGAGACGCAGCTTGCGCACGGCGAGGTACTCCAGGATGCGCTCCTTTATCTCCTCCAGGTCGTAGTGATCCTCGTCCAGGATCTCCCTTGCCCGGTTGATGTTCAGGTTGTCCTCGGTGGTAACCTTCCAGGGGAGATCGGTCAGCCAGCCCAGGTAGGTCCTGATCACCGAGTACTCGGCCGCCGCCTGGGGCATGCTGGAAAGCCGGTCCAGTTCCCGCAGCGCCTCGGTCTTCGCCTCCTCAGACATGCCGGCCGTCTCGATCTTCTCTTTCAGCTCATTGACCTCTTTGGCCTGCTCGTCCTCCTCGCCCAGTTCCCGCTGGATGGCCTTTAGCTGCTGCCTCAGGTAGTATTCTTTCTGCGTCTCCTCTATGTCCGACTGTGCCTGATCCTTGATCTTCTGGCCCAGTTCCAGGACTTCCAGCTCCCGGATCAGCACGGTATTGAGTTCGTGCAACTTCTCTCTGATGGAAGGGAGTTCGAGGAGGTGTTGGGCGGCTTCGGTGTCGATGCGAACGGCGTTCGCCACCAGGTACACCAGCTGTCTGGGCTCGTCGGTGTTCAGTACGGCCACCATCAACTCGTTAGGAAGGTAGGAAACGAGGGAGATGAAGCGTTGGAAGAGCTCGATTGTATTGCGTGACAGCGCCTCGACTTCGATGCTGTCGTCCTCTACGTCTGGGACGACCTCGATCCTGGCTTTGAGATAAGGTTCTGTCTGTGTGAACTCTACGGGCTTGAAACGCTCTATGCCCTGAACGATGATTCCTACGTTGCCGGTGGGGGACTTGACCGCACGGTGAACGACCGCTACCGTTCCCACCGTGTACAGGTCCTCCGGGAGAGCCCGGTCGGCGTCGGGGTTCTTTGTGGTCACCAGACCGACCATTTTGTTTCCCAGAACTACGTCGTCGATCAGTTTGACCGATTCGGGTCGCTCGACGTTCAGGGGCAAGAAGGTCAGAGGATAGACGACCGTTTGTCGCAAAGGCAGGATGGGCAGTTCGGCTGGGATGGCCGACCTTGCCTTGTCCTCGTCTTGTGCGATCGCCGTCTTTTCCTCTTTGGTTTGCAGGATCATGCTGAGTAGGCTCTTACCCTCTATACTCACTGCTCGTTCTCCTCTACCACGGTGATGGGTACTTTGTGAGTGCCTTGGGCCTTCGGCAAAACGATCTCCAGAAACCCATCCTCGTAATTCGCCTCGATCTGCTTCTCCTTGACCGGCCAGGGCAGGTAAACGTCCGTGCGGAACACTCCGTACTTGATCTCCATTTGCTGATAGGTAAGCTTCTCTGCGGGATCACGGCGCGTCCCCGTGACGGTCAGGATGCGATTGGCGAAGGATATCTCTATGTTAGCTCTTTCGACGCCTGCAATCTCTACCTTCACCACCGCGGCGATGTCGGTCTCGTAGACGTCCGTGGGCGGACGCCACCCTCTGTGTTGCAGGATGTCGTTCCACTGTTCACGGGGGACAAACTGCCGGATCATGCGGTGCATCTCCGAGTATACCGTCTGCAGTTCTTCTGCCACCCACTTCTCCGAATCTCGCATCGCGGTCCCCTCTCGGCTTTGCTAAAAGATTGTAGTTATTCCTACTACCCATATTGTACCATATTTGAGGGCGTTTCTCAAGTTTTCGGATGCAACCCGCAACAGGGTTGTGCTCTGGATCGGTGCTGTGCTATAATAGACGAAAGGGCGTCGTAGTGCCGCCCCGGACCTCATCGAGGAGGTGCCAGGAAGAGGTGGGGTTCTCAATCTCCTTCGCCTGGAATTGGCTGCTCCCGGTATTGGCCCGACGATGCTGGGGTCTGTCGCTCCGCTCGTCTCTTCTACTCCCCTTCAGGCCCCCGAATTTCCGACCGATTCCCTGCGGCCTCGCCATCCATGCGCTGAGCGGTCACGCGGTAGACAATGGGGTCGTCTGGTAACTTGAGGATGGGCGAAATGTTGACGTATATAGGACTGGTGGTGGCTGTGCTGCTCGTGGCGGCTGCCGGCGCGGCTGCCTTCTACCTGACAAGGCTGTGGCGCCGCTCAAGGGAGAGGGTGCCTGAGGATGTGAGGGAGATCTGGGAGTTGACCAGAGCTGTCGAGAAGGATCCCCACGACGCAGAGGCATACTACCGGCGCGGGCTGATCTACGGCGAGCGGGGCGCCTACGAGCAGGCCATAAGAGACTATTCGCGAGCCATAGAGCTGAGACCTGATTTCTCGCTGGCCTACATCGACCGGGGGGTGTCCTTCGGAGAGTTGGGGCAGCTGCGCAAGGAGATTGAGGACCAGAGCAAGGCCATCGAGCTGGACCCGGATGATCCGTTGCCGTACACCAATCGTGGCGTGGCCTATCGGAACCTGGGGCAGTATGAGCAGGCCATAAGAGACCACACCAGAGCTCTGGAACTCGATCGGGAGTACGCGCTGGCCTACGTGAACAGAGGGGTGGCCTACAATGAGAAGGGGGACTTTGAGCAGGCTCTGGCCGACTATGACCGGGCCGTTGAGCTCTCACCAGGCCACGCCCTGGCCTACGTCGACCGGGGGAAGAACTTCATAGATCTGCAGCAGTACGAGAAGGCCATCGCCGACTGCAATAAGGCCATCGAGTTGGCGCCCGATGATCCCCTGCCATACAGCAACCGCGGAGTGGCCCACGATTCCCTGGGCCAATACGAACTTGCCATCGAGGACCACATACGGGCGCTGGAGCTGGATCCCGAGTTCGCTCTGGCCTACACCAATCGAGGGGTGGCCTACGCCAATCTGGCCAGGTATGACGAGGCCGTAGAGGACTACGACAGGGCCATCGAGTTGGCGCCCGAATCAGCGGGGGCGTACCTCAATCGGGCCGTGGCCTATCTAGAGCTAGGGTGGCCCGGGAAGGCTATGGAGGATTGCCGCAAGGCGCTGAAGCTGGACCCCGCTGATGCTGCGGCACACTACAACCTTGCCTGTTCCTACTCGTTGCTCGGCAGAACACGAGAGGCGGTCCAGTCCCTGGAGCGAGCGATTGTGCTTGAGCCGAACCTGCGCGACGATGCCATCTCGGATGAGGACCTGGACAGCATCCGCGACGAAGAAGGGTTTGCCAGGCTGATGATGGGACTCTGAGGAAGAAGACTGGCGGCAACGTACGAGGGCATACAGAATGAAAGAAGCGGGCTACGAGCCCGCTTCTTCGGTGAGAATCAGAACTGCCTTTCGTATGTGTCCTACTGTCTCTTGCCCTTGACCTTGATGACCTTGGGCTTGGCCTCGGGCGCCTTGGGGATACTGAGGGTGAGGATGCCGTCCTCGAAGGAGGCTTCTGCCTTCTCTGGCTCGAGACCCTCGGGCAGCACCACAGAGCGAGAGAAGGAGCCGTACCGTCGCTCGCGCCGGATGTAGTTCTCCTCCTTCAACTCTTCCTCTTCTATGGTCTCGCCCGAGATGGTCAGGGTATTGCCGGAGATGGTGATGTCAATATCGTCTGGCTTGACTCCAGGCACGGCCGTCTTGAGCACAGCGGCGTCGTCGGTCTGGTACATGTCTATCGCCAGCGTACCCTCGCCGGCAGCTACCCACTCCCGGGGACGCCGCCCTACGAAGCTCTCTTCGAAGAGTCTATCCATCGCCTCTCGCAGGGTCATGAAATCACGGAATGGCTCCCAACGTACGATGCTCATGCTCGATACTCCTTTCTCTGCAACTTCGCGCTCTGCCCCCGCAGACGCGCTCTGAAGAGAGTATAACATATCCTCCAAGCATTGTCAAGTATTCCTACAATCATTTAGTCAAGTATCATCA
>DATKVP010000110.1:0-5703 GCA_035530015.1 Anaerolineae bacterium
CGTCCGCCCTCGCCCCAGGAAAGAGGCCTGCCGAAGCCGTGATTGTGCATGCCGATAGCCATGTTCTGCACGACAGACCCCTCGACTTTGGAGGCCAGCAACTCCAAGGACCTCTGAAGAAAACTCAGGTCCCAGTACTCACCCCCGGGCCGCAAAGCCGGGAACACTGGATGCAGACCTGCTGCCTGCATCTCCTCCAGGCAAGGCAGCAATATCTCCACGAATCGATCGACGAGGGACGAGCGGCACCACTCCTGAAGCGGCCATCGTGAAGAGCAGTTGGCCTCTGAGAAGACCTCCACATAGTGGACGCCCCAGCCAGCATAAGTCCTCAGCAACTCAGCCAGAGTAGAACTATCGAGGGGCTGAATGACAGGCGTCATCAGACGCACCACAGGCTCGATCTCGCTCTCGACCAACCGCTGGACGAAGAACTGGGGTATCGGTGTGTCCAGCCTGGAGAGCGCGACCAGCCAGCTGGCACCCAACGCCTTCAGCTCAGGCAGCCAGAACTTGATGTCCTCCGGGCTGTAATGCTCTGTGTCCGGGTAGTAGTGAAACCCGTATCCAGTATCGTTTTCAGGGCGCCAGTATCGCTCGAGAGTCATCTCTACCCGTTTCCTTCGTGCGTGCGCGTGCCCCCGCGGGAGACCAATACCTTGACCACGTCGCCGTCCGCGTTGACGGTGACTTTGACCACGTGACGCAGCTGATCCCCTCCCTTGGATACGACGTGCTGCTGGGATGCCTGGATCAACCCTGACACTCCAGCGCCGTCCGAGGGCTCACAGCTGCACGAACGGCTCCCGCATTTCCCGCTCGAACAAGCGGCTCTACACAGGATGAGCGGATGTGCCAGAAAGCCATTGTCTTGGAGGAAAGGCAGGCTCTTTTCCACCTTCTGCCTCACCTCTTTCGGGAGTGGCAGCGCTTCCGCGTCCATCATCCTGGAACAGCAGGCCAGCGGTGGACAGGCAACTTCCACTTCGGTCTCCAGGTCTGGGGGCATCGGCGCACCTCGGAGGCTCAATGACGGATCTCCGTAGAGTACGAAACTCACCAGCGCCTTCTGATCCTCGCCATCCAGATACCCCTGCTCACCTGCCACTGACCGGACGAAGGCTGCCCTCGCTCTGCGCAGCGCATCTCCGATGGGAAGCCCTCCTAGAAGGCCCTCCCAGAGGTGCGCGCCCAGCAGGTCCGCGCCGGAAAGAGGCGGCGCCAGCGTGCCGTAGGACATGGCGGTGCAACCGACGAATCCCAGAGCGCCGCCGCCCAGGATATTCTGGGCTATGGAACCATCGGGATACTCTCCCATCAGATCGGCTCCGTAGCAGGCTTCCGAGTACACAAACGCCCCCTGTGCGCTCGCCCAGGAGACCGAGAGCGGCGTCAGCGCGATCGGCACCAGGGGAGAGCCGTACTCCGATTCACCGTGTCCGTACCAGTATGGACTGCCGCGGAACCCGTGCAGATTGAAATAGCCCAGCGTCGGGAACTGTTCGTACGTGCTGAGAAAGTCGTAGTCCGTCAACGGCGGAGAGACCTGTAGCTTGCTGGAGTCTCCTATGATCTCGAAAACGGAGCGTGAAGCCTCCGCCCAGATCTCGGCCGAGTAGCCGATACTCGTCCACTGATGGTGCCGGGCGCCCAGCAGCCTTCTGAAGGGGTTGAGCCACGAAGAAGCCGACACACCATCGCCTGCCCCAGCAGAGGAGTTGTGGTGGGCAATAGTGTGCTCCACCAGTCCCAGCAGCCCCTCCAGGTCGGCGGGTCCACAATCGGGCAGCCGGCCCACGCTGAAACGGGAAAGCACAAAACTCCCCTCCACAGCGGCGTACGGCCAGTCGGAGAGCACCTCCGGGTCTTCATCGTCGGCTGGATTGGCGAGCCTATGGAAGGGGATGACCTCATCCCCACCGACGATGAGCAATGATGCCACCTTCCGCGTTTCCCTGCCGAGTCTCGATTCGAATTCCCCAAGCAGCCCAGCTATCTGTCTCGCATCGGACGGGTCGACCGCGCCCAGACCGAACTCGGCGAGAGACGAGTCTTCGTCCACGTAGATCTTGATGCTCTCGTCACCGGTGGAACGGGCTACCGCCTCGCACAGCTCTGAGAGCCTGGCATCCAGCTCCTGGTAGCCGTCCTCTCCATATCTGGCGGTGATCCTGTCGCGGCTGGTGATAATCAGCCGCACGCGGTTCATCTCCTCAGGCTCGGGGGGCAGGATTTGCTCCTCCAGCGACAGAGCTGATATGGAAGGCTGTTCACGTTGCGACGCTGAGGAGGCTGGAGGCCCCGTGATCTCTCCTTTTGCCTGCTGTGGTCCTGGCCGCGTGGCGGAGCTCAGTTGGCCGTCGACGTATTCGACCTCAGACAAAGGTGCGGGAAGAGGCTCGTCGCTCAACAGGCATCTCAGCACCTCAGGCACCCCGTCCAGCTCCTCCAGCGAGGGACCCTCGAGCTGAAACGTCCGCTCCAGAAGCCAATCATACCGGCGGTCGGTAGCGAGCAATTCCCCAGCGATCACGCAACTGGCATCGAGAGCCATCGCATCGTGAATCAGAGACGTGCCCAGAGCATCGTCCCGCTGCTGCAAAGCCATGTCGGCCAGCATCAACATCGGCCTGACCCACATCCCATGCTCACTGACCAGACGATCTGCGAGCGGCCTGGCTCGATCGAGTCGCCCTACCGTCCAGAGCGCCTGTGTCAGCAGAAGCTCTAGGACCGCCCGCCATTCCGGGTCATCCGGTGCGCTTTGGCAGGCAGCCTCGTAGTACGGAATCGCTTCCTCGTGGCGCCCTGCTGAGGTCAGTATGCGAGCCCACCCCAGGGGAGCCGAATCATCCCATGGCTTCTCCAAGAGGCCCCTGGTCTCACCGGCGCGAGGATACAGATCACACAGCATCCGCGCGTACTTGCTTTCCTTGGGTGATCCAACCCTGGCAACGTCCACACGAGCCATCCCAGCAAGCGCGGACAGGTTCAGGGGATCCACGGTGAGAGGATACTGGAAGTGTTCCTCAGCCTCGGCCCATCCCTCAAGTGCCACCTGTCTGTGTCCAAGAAGGCAGTGCGCAGCGACGTGTCCGGGTAGCTCATCCAGGAGATGCTGGAGCAAGAAGACTCCAAGGTCCTCATGACCCAGGTCGAGGCTAAGCTTCGCTATGGCGAATAGCTCTCTGGAAGTTGTCAGCGTCACGCTGTCTTTGCCTCCCGCTTTATCTCGTTCCGCCCCTGGAGTCTCTCAGAAGAGCGGGCACCCCGGGCCACGAAGAAGGCCAGCGCGCTCGTCGCCGCCAGTTGCTTGTAGGCCTCACTGTTGTGAGGATCCAGCTTCACAGCCTGGCGGAACATCTCGACCGCCTCGGGGTACTCCTTGAGCTTCTTGTAGACCATCCCCGCCCCAAAGTAGGGTACGAAGTCCTCCGGATCGTGGTGCAGAGCAGCCCGATACTCCTGCAATGCAGCGCTGTGTTTCCCTTGCATCTCCAGTATGCGACCCAGCTCGCTGTGAGCTGTGGAATTGGCTGGATCCAGCTCGACCGCCTTCCTCAAGTGAGCGGCCGACTTGTCGACGTGTCCCAACCTCTCACACAGCTGACCCAGCTTGACGTGCGAGGAAACGTCGTCCGGCATCGCGCGCAGAGCCTGATGGTAGAGATGCAGGGCCTCATCGTAGTTGCCCTGCTCGTCTTCTATCTCGGCCATTTGCTGATAGACCTCTGGCATTTCACCGGGCAGGTCCTTCGCCCTCTTGAGCTCCCTCATCGCCAGGTCTAGCCGACCTTGCTGTTTGTGCAGAACGCCCATCTTCAGGTGATACTTGGCGTTGGTGGGGTCGGCCTGGAGCGCCTTGCTGTAGCTCATCAGGGCTTCCCTGGGCTCACCCCTGGCCTCAGCCAGGCTGGCAAGATGTTCGTGCACCAGAGGCCAGTCAGGCCTCAGCGCTGACGCCTCCTGGTACTGCTCGGCCGCGCGATCGTAGTCGCCCAGTCTCTCGTGGCAGCTCCCCAGATTCAGCAGGTAGAGCGGCTCGTCTGGCGCAAGCCGTATCGCCTTCTTGAGGGCCATCTCAGCCTCGTCGAAGCGATGCTGCGACTCCAGAGACGCGCCCAGTTCCGACCACCAGTGAGGGTTGTCATCCTGTCTGTTGGTCGCCTCCGTGAGGTACTCAGCGGCCTTCTCATGGCGTCTCATCTGCCCGTAGGCAATCCCTGCGTCGTGGTAGTACTCCGCCTCTTGCGGCTCCAGATCGATCGCAGAGAGGTACTCCTCCAGGGCAGACTGGTAACGCTCACGCGCCTCATACAGCTCACCCAGCCGGTGATGCCTCTCCGCCACGTCGGGCTTCTGCTCCAGAGCGCTCACCAGTGCCGCGATGGCCTCTTCGTGGCGCTCAGCCCTCTCATATGCGGTCGCCAGCGCATAGTGATAGTCCCCACGCGTGGGGGCAAGCTGCGTCGCCGTCTCCAGCGCTGCCATAGCTGGCTCCACCTTTCCCACCGCGAGGTAGGACAGCCCCAGTTCGTAGTGGTTGGCGGGATCCGCGGTGTCCATGTCGCACGCCGCGACCAGTTCGTCCACCGCCTCCTGGTGCCTGCCCACACCCCGCAGGATCACAGCGAGATTGCGACGGTGCAGAGGATTGCCAGGTTCGAGTTCCACCGCCTTCCGGCATTCCTCGAGGCCCTTGTCCGCCCGTCCGTCTTTGGCGTGTATCAGGCCCAACTGGCTGTACGCCAGGGCATCTTTGGGCCTCCTGGCGAGACTCTGGTGCAGATCGCTCTCCATCTTCCTCAGCCAGTCTGAAGCCGCAGGCATGGGAAGAGACTTGGCCACACTGGAGCCGACGGTAGCAAGGCGCTCGCGGCATTGGGGCGAGTCCTCCGAGAGCTCGAGTGCCCTCTGATGCGCCGCGGCCGCCTCGTCATACTCCTCTCGCATCTCGTAAACCAGAGAGAGTTCATAGTAGGTTTCGAAGTCCTCGTCGTTCAGCGCCATCGCGTTCTGCAGGCACTCTATGGCAGCATCCGGCTCGCCGATCGTGCGCAGCAGGCTGCCCCTGAAACGATGGTATCTCGGTTCATCCGGCGCCAGATCTATGGCCGTCTGGGCGCTGTCCGCGGCGTCGTCGAGCCGGTCGGTGGCCTCGTACGCCAGGGCAAGCTCGAAATGGCTCTCAGGATCATCAGGATCAAGCTCGACCGCCTGCTCCAGCTCCTCTATGGCGCGTTCATACTCGCCCATCTCTCGCAGCGAGGCCCCGGCCCCACGGCGAGCCGCCACCAGCCCTCGATCCAGTTCCAGCGCCCTCTCAAACTGGGACAGTGCCTCCTCGTGCAAGCCCTGCTCGTACAGGACCTGACCGGCGGTCAGGCAGACCTCTGGATCATCCGAGTCCAGGGCCACAGCCTTGCCCAGTGCCGCGGTCGCCTCGTCAGAGCGCCCGAACCGGGCGAGAAGCCGACCCATGTGGAAGTGGTAGTCCGCCTGCTCTGGAGCCAGCCTGGTGGCTTCCTCGTACTGCTCCATGGCCAGCTCCGGCATGCCACGCCTTTCGTAGAGTTGTCCCAAGGAGAACCGGTGTCCTGCGTTCTGCGGCTCAAGACGAACACTCTCTTCCAGCTCCGCAAGGGCATCGTCGAGACGACCAAGGTCGTCAAGAACCTCAGCGTATTGTGCCCTGTACTCTGC
>DATKVP010000111.1:0-8520 GCA_035530015.1 Anaerolineae bacterium
GCAGAGTATCTCCACATCAGCCTCTTCACCCTGGGCAAGATAGAGAAGGAACGCTCGCTGGTGCCTTTTCGAACGCCCGGCGGACATAGGCGCTACAGCCTGGAGATGCTCAGCGAGTACCTGGAGTGCACCAGGTCTCAACTCAGGAAGCCCGCGGGTAGGGTGCTTATCGTCGACGACGGAGATGAGCTGACCCACATTCTGAGCAGTGCATTCCCATCATGCACCTTCGCCAGCGCAGGGGACGAACTACGGGTGGGGATGAAAGTTGCGGAGTTCAAGCCAGACCTCGTCCTGGTCAACACGAGTATGAAAGCGCTCGATGGCCGGGCCCTGTGCATGCGACTCGACGGGCCAGACCAGGAGCTCGACGTACTACCCTTCAACGGGTCGGGCGAGGCGGGGCTTGGGGCCACGGCGAGCACCATTGATCCCGCGGACCTCGATCTGCTGCAAGATAGCGTCGCATCCCTCCTGGGACTGGACGTGTCGACCACGGCTTCCCTACCTCGACTGCCCGAGTCCGCACTTCAGATAGGGGAATAGTGAACCGACACGCGGGTAGACGGGTGATAGCTAGCGGTGCAGCGTGCCGGGTCGAGCATCGCACCAGGTGATCTTGAGGCCAGTTGATGGCAGGAGAAATCATCCTCATCGTGGATGACGACATCAGAAACGTGGATTTCCTCCAGGGTTCGCTCCTGGCCTCTGCCGGCTACACCACCCTGTGCGCAGCCGACGGAAAGGAGGCCCTACGTCTGGCACTGACACGTGAACCAGATCTGATCTTGCTCGATCTGCAAATGCCCAAGATGGATGGCTTTGAAGTCCTTGAGGCTCTCCAGAAAGAAGGCCGGCAGATTCCCACCATTCTCATCACCGCGCATGGCTCTGAGAGTGTAGCCGTGCAGGCGTTCCGACTTGGAGTAAGGGACTACTTTGTCAAGCCCTTCAGGATCGCTGAGATCATGCGAGCGGTGGACAGATCGCTGGCCGAGGCGCGCCTGAGGAGGGAGAAGGGAGAGCTGACCGAGAGCGTCAGACTGGTTAATCGCCAACTGGAACAGAGGCTCAAGGAATTGAGGATCCTCTACGAGATCAGCAAGTCAGTGTCCTCACTTCTCGATCTGGACGAAGTACTGATCAGAATCGTGGAAGCCGCAGCGTTTCTAACCGCCGCTGAGGAGGTCTCCCTCTTTCTACTCGACGCACGAACTCGGAAGATCCACCTCAGGGCAACCAAGAGCCTCAACGACCGGAGAGCCCGCAGAGCGCACACCTCGACCGACGATCCTGCCGTCAGGGAGTGTCTGAACAGCAGCGAGGTGGCCATCAAACAGACCCCAGGAGAAGGTGAGACTGGACCAGCTCGTTCCACTGTCACCGTGCCTCTCAAGGTCCGTGAGGTTACCATAGGCGCCCTGTGCATTCAGTGGAAGAGCGATGCACCACTTGCGGATGGGGATCGCTATCTGCTTTCCGCGTTGGCCGAGTATGCAGCCATCGCCATCGATAACGCCCGTCTCTACGAAGCTGCTCAGGCAGAGCTGACACAGCGCAAGAAGGCAGAAGAAGCCATCAAGAAGCTGGCGTATCACGACACCCTGACGGGATTGCCCAATCGCACCCTGTTCAACGACCGCCTGGGCGTGGCCCTCGCCCGGGCCCGCCGGTATAGACACAAGGTTGCAGTGCTCCTGCTGGACCTGGACCGGTTCAAGGAGGTTAACGACAGGCTGGGACACTCGGTGGGAGATCAGCTACTCAGAGCGGCTGGACAGAGACTGGTCGGCGTTATGCGGGAAAGCGACACCGTGTGCCGCATGGGCGGTGACGAGTTCCTGCTCCTGCTGCCCGAGATGGAGAGCACAGAGAACGCCACACAGGCGGCCGAGAGAATACTGCGGGCCATCAGAGAACCCTTTGTCCTCGATTCACACTCTCTCCTCATCACCACCAGCATTGGGATCGCTACGTATCCCGATGACGGTAATGATGGGGACACCCTGGTGAAGAACGCCGACATCGCCATGTATCACGCCAAAGACATGGGCCGAGACAACTATCAGCGTTATGCCCCGCAGGCCGAGGATCAGCCACCACCTACCGCCCAGGCCGGTGGCAACCGCCCCCGCGGGTTCTCAGCGGGGCAGCGCCGACAACAGGAACGATGAACATAGCTGCCAACAGGGCCCGCATACTGATTATAGACGACGACGCTCATTTCAGGAGAACCTTCGCCGACGTGCTGAAGGTGAACGGCTATGAGACCGTCGCCGCCAACGAGGCCGAATCAGCCCTCAGGGTTGCCAGGGACAACCCACCCTCGGTGGCTGTTATCGACCTCAAGCTTCAGGACACCTCGGGACTGGAGGTCCTCAGACAACTGAAGCAGCTGTCCCCCGACACAGAATGCATAGTGCTGACAGGACATGCCTCGCAGGACTCGGCGATCCAGGCGGTGAACCTGGGGGCATACAGCTATGTGCAGAAGCCTTACGACCTCGACCAGTTGCTCCTTACCATCCGCAGGGCGAGCGAAAAGAGTGAGGCAGTGAAGGCGCTTCGCGAATCCGAGGAGAAGCACCGCCTGGTCGTGGAAAGCGCCAGCGAGGGCATAGTGTTCCTGGACTTGAAGGGGATCGTACGAGAGGTCAACGTCAAGGCTCTGGAACTCTCAGGCTTTCGAAGAGAAGAGTTGATAGGCAAGAACTTCGCGACGCTGCTGCCCAGCCTGCGCATGGATGCCAGCCAGGTGCTGCTCGCCTTCAAGAAGGTGATTACCGGCAAATCCTCCCCGTACGACGAATGGACATTGATCAACAAGAGGGGTGAGGAGATCAGGTTCATCGCGCACTACTCTCTGGTGAGGAAGCGAGATCGCGTGGTTGGACTCTCTGTCATCCTGGAGGATGTTACACAGCGCAGGCGCGCTGAGGTGGACTTGAGGGAATCGGAGGAGAAATACCGGGTCCTCGTCGAACAATCACTCCAGGGCATGGTCGTCGCTCAGGACCTTCCGCCCCGCCTGGCGTTCGCCAATAGAGCCCTGGGGCAGATGGTCGGACACACTGTGGAGGATCTGCTCTCCCTGTCGCCTGAGGAGGTCACAGGTCTTATCCATCCGGAGGATCAGGCCATGTTCTTCCAACGGTATCGGGATCGCCTCCAGGGCAGACCCGCACCACCGGACTATGAGTTCCGCGCCATCCGTAAGGATGGGTCCGAGTGCTGGCTGGAAATGCACGCCAGCCGTATCGAGTATCAAGGCGCGCCTGCGGTTCAGGCAGTCTTCGTAGACGTCAGTGACCGGAAGCAGGCCGAGAGGGAGCTTCGGGAAAGCTACGAAACGGTGCGAAACACCCTCATGAGAACGGTAAATGCTCTGGCAGCCGCTGTAGAGAAGAGAGACCCTTACACAGCTGGCCACCAGCTCCGAGTCGCTGATCTGGCCGTCGCCATCGCCACGGAGATGGGCGTGCCTGAAGATCAGACCGACGGAATCCATATCTCCGGCCTGATCCACGACATAGGCAAGATCTACATTCCTGCTGAGATTCTCAGCAAGCCCAGCCGCGTCACCGAGATCGAGATGATGATGCTACAGACACATCCCCAGGCTGGATACGATGTATTGAGCGCAGTGGACTTTCCCTGGCCTGTTGCCGAAACAGTGCTGCAACATCATGAGAGGATCGACGGCTCAGGATATCCCCGCGGCCTTCTGGGCGCGGACATCCTCCTCGAAGCCAGAATCCTGTCCGTCGCTGATGTGGTCGAGGCTATGGCCTCCCACCGTCCCTATCGACCAGCGCACTCCACTGAGGAAGCGCTGGAGGAGATACTCCGCAACAGGGCCTCGCTCTACGATCCCGACGTCGTGGATGCCGCACTGGAACTCCTCACTCACAGTCGATTCGAGTTGGGTGGCGCCTAGATGAATGGCACCGCCTTCGCGCTCCCTCGCATCGGAACAGATGTGGTACCGGTCCGTTCCACATCATCGCTCTTCACCGAGGGCATGCGCCTGCCATCCCGGTTGGCATCAGTCTTACTTGCTAGGCGAAGAGAAGGGGAGACTCTTGCCCCATCGGCATTCACTGGCACACAGCTGCTCATGGGGCGAAAAGACAACAGTCGCGATGACCAGCACAACCAGATCACAGTGAACACCGATGTCTCATCCCCCAGCGAAGGACGGGACGTAGAATGAGCAACCAGCGCCCGAAGAAGCCCAAGTCCCAGGCCTCACCAGAGAGGCCCCCACGCCGCCCTGGGCCACCGGGGACGCCACCAGAGCGGAAGCGCCGTTCGCTGGGCAAGCTGCCGCGCACGCACGAACAAGTCCTTGCGCTGAGTAGAACAGCCGCGGAGGTCCAAAGCCTGCTCGACCCTGACCGCATTTTGGAGACCATAGGCGACGAACTGCGAGCTCAAGGTCTCAGTTGCTTCTTCGGCCTCCTGAGTGACGGAGGGGGCGAGGTCGTCGTAAAACACACTAACCTGCGTCCAGAGATGCAACAAGCCGCAGAGGCCATGCTTGGTGTACCGATCGAGGGATACAGGTTCCCGTCCCATGCATCTGCGCACATCGAGGCCGTGGTCCGCGTCGGCAAGGCAACACTGGACAGGGATTTCTCGCGAGTCATCGAAGAAATCATCCCCGGCCCCGTCAAGCAACAGGCTCCCCGCCTGTCTGAACTCCTGCAAGCCCGTCGGGCTATCTCAGCGCCACTCACCGCGGGCTCAGACGTCCTTGGCATCCTGACCGTCTGGTCAAAGCACCTGACCGAGGCGGACTTGCCGAGCGTATCGGTCCTGGCACAGCAGGCAGCCGTCGCCCTTGAGAGAGCTGACCTCTACGAAGATGCCATGCGCAGGGTCTTCGAGATGCAGGCCCTCCGTGAGACAACACTAGACATGACCAGGCAGCTCGATCTCCCGCAGTTGCTCCGACTCATCGTGGAACGAGCCGCGGGCTTGGTTGGGACAGAGGGAGGGGCTCTGTACCTGCACCGTCCGGAGCGGGATGAGCTCGAGTTGGTAGTCAGCCACAATCTCGGGACGGACTACAGAGGGTTCTGCCTCAAAGCTGGGGAGGGCCTCTCAGGCAAGGTAGCCGTGACCGGAGAGCCATTGGCCGTGGAGGACTACTCTGGTTGGGAGGGCCGCTCGAGCAAGTACGATGGCGCCCGTGTTGGAGGCGTCCTGGCAGTCCCTCTGAAATGGAGAGAGAGGATCATCGGGGTACTCAACGTGACCGACGGCGCCATCCCCAGGTCCTTCAGCGACCGCGACCTCTGGATACTGGAATGGTTCGCCAGCCACGCGGTGGTGGCCATCGAGAATGCACGCCTCTTTGGAGAGAGCGAGCGCAAGATCCACCAGCTGGGCGCTCTCCACGAGGTATCTCTGGAGCTGCTCAAGGAAACTGACCATGCTCAGCTGCTCCTGACCATAGTACGCAAGGCCACGGAACTACTTCACGCCGATGCAGGAGCCATCGACCTCTACGACGCCGAGAGCCAGCAACTGGAGATGAAATATAGCTGCGGCTACACAAAGGACTACACCAGCATAAGACTCTCGCCCGGAGAAGGCGTGGCCGGCAGGGTGTGCCAGACCATGCAACCGATGACTGTCGACGACTACGCGAACTGGCCTGGAAGGGTCCCACACGTGGATCGGGGTGAGATCATCAGCGCTCTCGGCGTACCCCTGCTGAGAGGTGAGGGACTCCTGGGAGTCCTGACCATCGACCGCAGCACGCCACATCCCTTCGACAAAGAGGACATCCAACTGGCCACTCTGTTCGCCAACCAGGCAGCAGTCGCCATGGAGAACGCGCACCTCTTTGCCGAGAGAGATCGCACCATCCGACAACTGGCTGCTCTACAGGATGTCTCGCTCAAGGTCGTGTCCAAGACCGACCCGACCGAGGTGCTACCCACCATCGTGCGAGTCGCCGCACAACTGCTCGACGCGAAAGGTGGAGCCATAGACCTCCTCGACCCGGAGAGCCAGAAGCTTGAGTTGACCACCGTCTATGGATACAGTCCGAACCTCTTGGGCATGAAACATGCGCTGGGTGAGGGCGTCGTGGGAATTGTGGCGAACACGAAAGAGCCTCTTGTTGTGGATAACTACGGTGAATGGCCCGGACGTTCGCCCCAATGGGAACGCGAGTCAATTGGGACCGTTCTAGGCGTGCCCCTGACCCAGGCAGACCAGCTGCTGGGGGTTCTCACTATCGACCGTCCAGTGGCACACCCCTTCGACCAGAGCGACCTCGAACTCGCTACCCTTTTTGCCAGTCAGGCAGCGATAGCCATCCGGAATGCACGTGCGGCAGCGGCCACAAGGCAGCGAGTCAAGGAGCTGACCACCCTGCGGGAGATCAGTCTACAACTCACGCAGTCCCTTGATCTATCGACAGTGCTCGAGACCATCGCCAACAGCGCGGTCAGACTCGTCGAGGCCAGCGATGCCCACATCTTCCTCTATGATGAAGAGAAAGATCAGTTCGTTTTCGGATCCGGTTCATGGGCTCCAGGCTACCCGGGGGTCCTGTTCAAGGAGGTTCGGAAGAACGGCCTCACAGCGACGGTAGCCAGGGGTGGCGAACCCGTCGTCATCAATAACGCCAGAAACCACCCTCTGTTCAGAGACGAGGTAGATGAAGCCAGGCTCATGGATTCCATTGCTGGCTTCCCTCTCAAGAGGGCCGACAAGGTGCTAGGGGTGTTCAACGTGGCGTTCATGGAACCTCACACCTTCGATCAGGACGATTTGCGTGTGCTCACCCTCCTGGCTGACCAGGCAGCTATCGCCATTGAGAATGCCCGCCTCTATCAAGAGACGGATCGCAGGCTGCGCGAAAGCCAGACCCTTCAGGAGGTGTCCAGACTGGTCAACTCGTCGCTGGAGCCCGGGCAGATCATCCGCACCATGCTGGAGACCCTCGCCGCGGCTCTCGGCTATAGCATGGTCAGCATATACACCTCACATGACGACGGTCTGCATCTCGGCGCAGAGGCAGGATACGATCCCTCTAATCCTCTTGAGTTTATACCTATGGACAAGGGCGTCATCGGGCGCGTGGCCCGCCGCGGCCAACCAGAGTTAATCACCAACGTCCGGGATGACCCCGACTTCATCCCAGCCGCCCCGGGAGTCATCTCCGAGATAGCCGTGCCTATCAAGAGAGACCATGAGGTGCTGGGGGTACTCAACGTCGAGTCAACTTCCGCCACACCGCTTGCAGAATCGGACCTCCATCTGCTGTCATCTATGGCTCATCAAGTGAGCGTAGCCATCCAGAACGCCCAGCTCTATCAAGAGGCCCAGAGGGAATTGGCCGAACGCAAGCGCGCGGAAGAAGCATACCGAGCGGTGGTCGACCACTCCCTGCAGGGGCTAGCCGTTGTGCAGGGCATGCACCTCGTCTTCGCCAACCAGGCTGTCGCCGATATCGCTGGCTATAGCATCGACGAACTGCTGGCCCTTTCCCCGGACGAAGTCCAAGGCACCGTGCACCCTGACGATCGGGAGCAGGTCTGGGGCCGTCTCAGCGACAGGCTGGCTGGCAAATCGACAACGCCTCGCTACGAGTTTCGCATCATTCGCGAGGATGGCCGCGTCGTCTGGGTAGAGCTGTTCGCCAATCGGGTCGAGTACCACGGGATGCCCGCCGTTCAAGCAGCCATCGTGGACATCACGGAACGCAAGCGGGCCGAGCAAGCACTACGCGAAAGCGAGGAGAGATACCGAACACTCTTCGAAGACTCTCGGGACCCGGTCTACATTACCACCAAGGAAGGCGATTTCGTCGACGTCAATGAGTCATTCCTGGACCTCTTTGGCGTCAGCAGGGAAGCCTTGAGTCAACTCGATGCGACAGAACTGTACGCTCATCCCGAAGATCGGGCCACATTCCGGTCCGAGATCGAAAAGAGGGGAGCCGTCAGAGACTACGAACTCAAGCTGCGCAAGAAGGACGGTACCCTCATGGACACCCTGCTGTCGACCACTCTGTGGCGGGATACCGACGGAACCCTCCTTGGGTATCGGGGTATCATCCGCGACATCACCGAGCGGAAGCGAGGTCAGGAGGAGCTACAGCGGAGTCATGGGGCCTTGACTGGCGCGCTGGTAGGAACGGTCAAGGCGCTGGCAGCATTGGCGGAGATCAGAGATCCGTACACCGCAGGCCATCAGCAGAGGGTGGCCCAACTGGCCTCCGCGATGGCGGAGGAGATGGGTCTCTCCGATGATCTCATACAGGGCATCCGCATGGCTGGCCTCGTGCACGACATTGGAAAAATCCGTGTGCCCGCCGAGATCCTCAGCAAGCCCACAGAGCTCAGCGACATCGAAACAGAGATGATAGGAACCCACCCTCAAACCGCATATGACATTCTCTCCACTGTGGAGTTCCCCTGGCCCGTGGCCGCCATCGTATTCGAGCATCATGAAAGACTCGATGGCTCTGGCTATCCGCAGGGGCTTGTGGACAACCAG
>DATKVP010000112.1:0-2140 GCA_035530015.1 Anaerolineae bacterium
GCGCGGTCCGTCGGGCCAACCCACCTGTCTCATCATTTCGGTGGTGAGCCCTTGCTTGACCACGGGGGTCATGGACATCTCCTCGCCCCCGCTCCCGCTCAAGAAGACCACGCCCGCATCCATCCGAGTCATGTCGAGGACTTTGCCCAGCACCTCTTCCAGCATCTCCTCCGTGTCGACGGAGCGGCTCAGGGTATTGGCGATGGCGTTAACGGCGGAGAGATACTCGGTCCTCAGTTGTACCTGTCCCCGCCACCTCTCACGCTCGCGCACGTCCCTGACCATACATTGCACGATGCTCCGACCCTCGTGGGACAACGAATGGGCGCTGAGGCGCCCCGGCACCTCGTCACCAAGGCTGTCCACGAGGGACACGCCATCGAGGGTGGCCACGCCTTCACGGAAAGCGCTTTCGATACAAGCCCTCACCCCCTGTCGTTGGGCTGGGGAGACGAGGTCAGTGAAGATCATGGTCAGCAAGCTGTCCTTGGGGTACCCTGTGAGGGACTCGGCCCTGTTGTTGACCTCCAGAAGGCTCAAGTCGCCGCTGACCGTGAAAACGGCCTCGTCGGTCCCCTCCACAAGCTTGTTGTACTTGTCTCTCGACTCTTCCAGAATTGCGGTGCCCACCTCGGCGCGTCGGCGTGTCTTAATCAGCCAGTAGCCCGCATTTCCCAGGAACAACCCCACTACCAGCACCGTGAGCACGGCGGTGATCGAGGGTCCGGCCGAACCTGGAACGTCCGCGCTCAGCGGCGCGCCGAGCCACTTTCGCTCGACCTGCTTCTTCAGGCCCAGCGCCTCGACTGCGGCCAGGCCGTGGTTCAGCACAGCGAGCTGTACGCGGTCATCCTTGGGAACGGCAAGGGCGTAGCTCACGGTCTGTCCAGGGAGGCCCACCAGCTTGATCTGCTCCTCCAGATTGGTTTCCTGCACGGCGCGCAGACCGGCAATCTCATCCGCCAAGAGGGCCACCACCTGCCCGTCAGCGACTGAGCGCAGCCCCTCCTCCGCCGTCTGTACTACCGTGGGCGAGATCTCAGGCTCCCCTTCCAGCACTCTCTGGGCAGTGGTGCCGGCTTGAACAGCCACCTGGTGTCTACGGAGATCCTCGATCCGGGCTATGTCGAACCTGTCCGAGCGCACGAAGATGGCGAGCGAGCTGCTGGCGTAGGGCTCGGTGAACTCGTACAGCTCACCGCTCGCTGCAGTTCGCACCATGCCCATCACCGCGTCCACTTCCCCATTGGCCAGGGCGATGAGGGCTTCCTCTCGGTTCATGGGCTGGACCTCTATGCCCACTCCCAACACCGGGCCCAGGGTCTCCGCTAGCTCCACCTCGTATCCCTGGTAGGGACCGTCGGCCTCAGAGAAGCCGAAAGGCGGCTCCTGCCTACGGCCGGCGAACCGAAGCTGGCCTTTCTCCGCCAGCCAGGCGCGCTCGGCTTCCCCCAGGGGAACTACTCCCGCTGGGGTCCTTGGGCCACGCAGGGCGTAGGTCCCCACCAGGGCGACCAACACCGCGCCCACCAGGCAGGCAGCCAGGATGGCGTACCTCTTATGTCTAGTCAGTAGGCTGATGATGGACATCTCACCTCAACTCCGAGGGCAGAATCCCCAGGGCCTGCCGATACTTCTGTACAGTCCGCCTGGCCACGGAGATGCCGGCCTCAGCGAGCAACTCCACCAGCCCCCCGTCCGTTAGCGGATGAGTCTCCAGGGAGACCGCCTCTTTGATCAGTGACTTGGCCCTCAACGAGCCATCGAAGAAATCGGCCAGGGCCACCAGGCGTCCCCCCGGCAAGAGAGCGTACTTGGAGGCCACGGCTCTACTCACCGTGGACTCGTGAACGCCCAGCTTCTCCGCCAGTTGATGGCGCGTCAGAGAGCGCAGCGACCGCTCATCACCCTGCAAGAACTCCCTCTGGTACTCCACCAGCTCTTCCATCACTCTGCGCAGCGTCCGCCACCTCTCCTCCCATCCGGAGATGAAGAGCCGCCCCCTCTCCAGGCATTGGCGAACGTGCTCGTACCCCTCGATGTCCTCTCCAGCGAGTTTCCCCTCCAGAGTCTCGGACACCGATTGATACTCACGATCCAGTCCCAGGCGGTACCGCCTCTCCTCGGGGAACCGGATCTC
>DATKVP010000113.1:0-6288 GCA_035530015.1 Anaerolineae bacterium
AACCGCTGCCCTTGGGACAGACCAGGGCCTTCGTGGCTTCACTCACCGCGTCTTCAAGGGAGGCAAGAATCGACGTCAGAGCAGCGCTCCGTCGATCGACGGAGATCACGAGGTTGATGCCCCGCATGCGCTCTGCTTCATTGCTGGCAAGGTCGGTCACCCCCGTGCAGTGCTCGGGCTCATATGCGTACACAGACCCCACGGACACGTCAATACCACCCAGGTACTCCCCCAGCTCCTTGCAGAGACCGTACCTGACATAGCTGCACGCGCAGCAGTCGCCAGCGCGAACGGCCTCTAGAGCCTGACCGCGCTCCTGCAATCCTGACAGTCGCGCAGAGTAAACAAGGGCGCTCTCGACCATGTCCCTAATCGAAGTGGCATCAATTGTGACCGTACCCATGCTGCCTCCTTTCTAGCCGACGATCAGCCCCGCCGGCCCGCCCTTGGACAGGGCCTGCCAGGAGGGGACGAAGGGAAGCTACTTGGCATTGCCGTTCTCCCACCACGGGAGGGGCCTCTCATAACCCACCAATTTCAACCCCGTTATGGCCGCCGTGTTCACATCCAGCGCACGCAGGTCTTCCTCACTCAGCTCCTTGACGTCCGAGTGCCCCGACAGCATGGTCAGGATCTTGAGCTCTTCGGCCGAAGCGTTGATGAAGTTGGCCAGCCGCTGGCCGATTTCCTCGGGAACCAGACGCTCCCTCAACTTGGGGTTCTGAGAGGTGATGCCATAAGGACAGTTGCCCTGATGACAGGCCATACAGGCCCGGCATCCCATCGCTATCTCGGCCGCCGACCCAAAGCCCACACCATCGGCACCCATGGCCATGGCCTTGTAGGCATCCAGTCCTCCCCTCATCCCACCCAGGGCGAAGAGCTTGACCTTGCGATGCAACCCCAGGTCCTTGAGAGCCCTCACCGCGGGCCCGATCAGAGCGATGGTCGGTATGCCGACACTCTGGGTGACCACCTCCGGTGAGCACCCAGTTCCCCCCACCAGCCCATCGATGGAGATAGCATCGACACCCGCCAGCGCCGCCGCCCTGACGTCGTCGTATGGACGGCTGGGGCCCAGCTTCATCAGGATGGGCCTCTGGTAGTTGGTGATGTCCCTGAGGAACTCGACCTGCTTCTTGACGTCTTCGGGCTCCACAACGTCGTAGTACCGGCAAGGGGAGAGTGCATCACTACCCACTGGTATGCCTCGAATAGCGGCTATGTCCTCAGTTACTTTGTCCCCCAGCAGGTGCCCACCCATTCCAGGTTTCGCACCCTGCCCAATCTTGACCTCAACCGCATCGCCAGCGTTCACGTAGTCGGCTGACACACCCCATCGTCCCGTCGACCACTGGACCACCAGGTAGCCTCCGGGTTCCCAGATCTTTCGCTTTCTGTCCGGCATCTCGTAGCCGTTGGCGTAGTAGGGCTCCTCCTCGACAACGCCACCCTCGCCGGTGTTGGTGATAATGCCCGTGCGGGCGGCTGCGATAGCCAGTGCCAGTTTGGCCTCTCTGGACAGAGCGCCGTACGACATGGCCGGGAATATAAAAGGATACTGCAACCTGATCGGCTTCTCGCAAGTGTCCTCGCCGATCACCACCTCCATGTTGCACTCTTCGCGGTACTTGTCCCTGGGTGCTGGCGACGACAGTTGTGATGGCACGACGACGATACCGTCAAAGTGGGGCGTGGGGCCCCCCATCGTGCCAAAGCCCCTCAGCCCGTAGCTGCCTGTCAAGGCCTTGTGGTGGATCTCCTCCACAGTGCCCAGGGTCCACGGATATCTGGATACCAGCTCGGACTCAGCCGGGTTGATGCGAATGGCGTTCTCAGGACAGAACTCCGCACACAGTCGGCAGCCCACACAGGCGTTGTAGTTCTGTACGGTAACCTCGTTGTCTCCATTCAGGCTGTACACTCCGTACGGACATATCTCCACGCACGTGGCACACTTACCAGGCATGCGGGAGTTGATACACTTATCTTCATGTAACGTAACACAAAAAGCACCCACAGTTGCCATGATGCTGCCTCCTAGTGAGAATAGAACGGTTTATCTGACACGGGAGTGATCTTGCGGAAGGTCTTGGCATCTGCCTTGACGCCATACTCCTTCAGCAGGGTCTCCAGCTTCCGGACATCGTCAGCATCCACATCTCCCGCCGCACAGTTGTGGCCCAGACTGGCCCACTCGCCGCTGATGTAGATGCTGCCCCTGATCAGGTAATTGCCCAGGTTCTTTCCAGCATTGCCGCCAATGACCACATCGCCCCCGACCATGTAGGTGGCGGCCTCGTCACCCACGTCGCCACCCACGACTATAGTGGCTCCCTTGTTCATGGTCGCGGTGAAGTCTCCGGCATTGCCCTTGATGACCACAGTGCCTCCATAGCAGTACTGAGCAGCACCATAGTCCGCATCTCCCTCCACGATCACTGTTCCGGCAGTCATGTTGTCGGCAACGTACCTGCCGGCATCGCCGGGAACCTTGATCAGCGCCCCGCTGTTGACCACACCTAAGTAGTCCCCCGTGTTGCCCTCTATGGTGATCTCTCCGCTCTTCAGGCCACCGCACAACCCATGAAGATGGCTTGCATTCTTGACGACCACCGAGTCCTTCGCGAGCTTGGACTTCAGCTCCGTGCTCGCTGCTCTCAGGTCCTTTCCCTTAGCATCCAGAACATAGGGCGCATCCGCCATGACTCGTACCCTCCTTTACACACTCAGCTACGCTCTCCACCTCGTAGAGCCGGACGAATTCATTCCTCACCTCAGCTCTCTTCTGAGGCTCTCTCAGGGCATCCAACATCATCAACATCAGGTCATCAAAGGCCTGTGCTCTATCCCGGCGCTCCTTCTCCTCCTTGACCGCCCTCAACGCCTTTTCGTCGACCTCCTCCACGGTTTCCAGCAACCCCAGGTCGACCGCGTTCCGCAAGCACTCCTCGCCGGTCTCAGTTCTGGCGATCACAGTGCTGTATCCATCCTTGGCACCCACTCTGCCCACGGCGATGTCTGCCGACTCTCCCAGATAATCGTCACAGACAGCACAGCCTGATCGCGTAAAGCCTTCTATCTTGGAGAGAGGAACTGACTTCGTCGACCCATCCCAGAGGATGACACTCATCTCCTTTGCCCGAGGCGAGATGCAGACCCGCTTCACCTCACGGCCGCTCACGCCCATCTTCTCCTCCAGGAACCGGCGAACCTCTCCCGGATAGTATGCGCCGGTACAGAAGACGGCGATGCTCAAGCGAAGCGCTTCCTTATATGGGTTCAGCCGATCGTTCTCCGAAGCCCTGAGCGTCCTGAGACCCTCGCTGACGCAAGGAGTGCCCACCACGGCTACCTTGCTCAGCTTCTTCACATACACAGCCTCGTTGAGGATGTCCAGAGTGGGCACCCACAAACCCTGCACGCCCAGACTATCTGCGAGTTCCTCTACTCTAGTCATCAGCCTGGCCCGGGGTTCGAGGGTCCAATCATCTACGTCGTTGGCGATGACTCCATCTATCGCCCCAGCAGACAGATTGGCGATCAACAGAGCCCTGATCACATCCATTGGGTCGCCGTTCTCCACAGGACCCTTGGCCCTTGCCGATACCGTGCGCCTCGCCGGCAGTCCCTCCCACTCATGGAGTCGCGGACAGGTCTCCTCGCAGAACACCTGGCAGAAGGAGCAGGTGTCCAGGGGAATCTCTGTCAGGCCAATCCTTTTCTGTCTGACCTCTCTAGTGGGATGTTTCGCTTCCTCGTCCCAATGTAGCATCCCTTTGGAGCACGTGGACACGCAGAGCCCACAGCCTGCACATCTGTCCAGGGCCCAAACCTCTCGTTCCATCCGCTTTGACATTACTCGTCCTCCTTAGTCTCACCTCGTTCCCTGATGGCGCGGGCGAGAAGGCCGTTCATATTGCATTGCCGGGTCCGCATCGCTCCTCACTATCAGCGAATGCCCGCGGAACCCAGGTAGTCTATCTCGTCAGTGAACTCCTTCACCACCTCGACGAACTTCTCAGCATCGTCGGGCCTGAACCACTCCAGATGCAGTCTCCTGGGATCGAAGCCCGCCTCTTTCAACATCTTACGCAGACCCTCCACGCGCGCCTCGGCCCGCTCATTGCCCCCCACATAGTGGCACATGCCAGGGTCACACGCGCCCAAGAGAACCCCATCCGCTCCCCGCAGGAAGGCCCACAGGACCAGATAGGGATCGAATCGAGCGGAACAACCCAGTCTGATGATGCGCATCTGCGGCGGGTACTGGCGACCCTCGGCACCGGCCAGGTCCGCGGCGGCATATCCGCTCCACTCGCACATCAGACCGATTGACCGCAGCTCACCATCAGGCTTCTCGGCGAGCACGGCCTCGATCTGCGCGATCAACTGCCTATCCGTATAGGGCTCCATCACGATCGCCTTCGCCGGGCAGACGACCGTACAGTTTCCGCAGCCCTTGCACAGCGATTCATCTATGCTTGACAGATTCAAAGCACCATCCCTATCCACCATGCTGATGGCCTGGAAGGGACACGACTCGACGCAAGTGCCACATCCGATGCAGAGAGTCTCGACCACCCTTGCCGGCGGACCCTCGCTGACGATCCGCCCCTCTGAAAGATAGCGCAGTGCCCTTGCTGCCGCTCTGTAACCCTGGAAGACGCTCTCCTGCACGTCTGAGGGATAGTGGGCGCTGCCGCACACGAACACGCCCTCCGGCACGTACGTACCCGGTCGCAGCCGGGTATTTGGCTCGAGGAAGAAACCACGATCGTCCACAGGTATACGAAACTTCCGGGCCAACGATTCCGCATCGTCCTGAGGGACTTGCGGCAAGGCAAGCACTACCAGATCGTGTGGCAGGCTCACCTGCTCCATCTGCAGCTGATCGAAGACCTCCACAACCCCACCCGTGATCCGAGGTGGTTGCCGCCTGTCATACTTCACGAACCGGACGCCCAACTCCCTGGCTTCCTTGACCTCCGTTCGGCCCAGTCCAGCATCGAGGTCAGCGAAGCAGAAGGAGACCTCGCTCGCCGGGTTCGCACGCTTCACGAGGATGCAGTTCTTCAATGCTGCCGCGGCCGAAACAGGTGAGTAGTTGGCCTCGTCCGCGCCGTCCAGGATCATCACCACCTGACAGGCTTGGACGCGTCCTTCCTCCAGAGCCTGCTCCAGTTCCAGTTGCGTGATCACACGGAGGCCATCGTAGTCGGACGTGTCGGCCGGCCTGAGCTCCTGGGCCCCGACGGCCACGATCACAGCCCCCACATTGAGCTGAGAAGTCCGCCCGTCTTGCTCGACCGCCACCCGATAGTCACCCACCGGACCATCGACGTCCCGCACAACGGCACGCGTCAATACCTCGATACCGGCGTGCTCCTCCACCGCGCGGATCCTCTCCTCGATGAATTCCTTCGCACTTTCCCCTGTAGGGTACAGCGTGTGCAGTCTGGCGACCTGCCCGCCAAGCCCCTCTTCTCGTTCCACCAGCTTGACGGGGGAACCGCCCCTCGCCACCGATAGAGCCGCGGTGAGCCCTGAAATTCCGCCACCGATGACCAGTACTGCGGGCGTTACCTCAACCTCCACCCTCTCCTGCGGTTGCAGAAGTGCCGCCTTGGCCACGCCCATTCTCACCAGGTCAAGAGCTTTCCTGGTAGCGCTCGCTTTCTCCTCAACATGGACGCAGGCACACTGCTCTCTGACGTTCACCATCTCGAACTGTGAACCGTTCAGACCGCTTTCCTCCAGGGCTGTCCTGAAGAGTCGCTCGTGAGTACGGGGGGTGCAACCTGCCACCACGACCCGGTTCAGGCTGTGCTCGCTCACAGCCTCCTTGATGTCACGCAGACCAGCCTTGGAACAACTGTAGGTCTCACGCCGCGCCACGCACACTCCCGGCAGCCGGGCGGCTTCCTGCTCCAGTTCTTCAACATCAACGACGTCTGCGATCTTCTTGCCACAGTCGCAGATGAACACCCCGGTTCTGACTTCGCTATCACTAACCACTTCGAATGCTCCTTCAGGGGATATCGGTCTACGGGTCAGGCTTCTCCCTCGCTCAGCGACTTCTCCAGGTCCGCCGCGAACTCAGGTGCCAGATAATGGTCACCACAGACCTTGCAGGCCCGGGTCCTGAAATCGGTCTCCCACGTATGGACCGACTTGTTGCCCAAGACGTCCTCCAGCTTGATGGCGCCAGTCGGGCAGACGAATACGCAGGTCGTGCAACCCACGCAGGAATTGGAACCGATCTCGAAGGGAGGGCTTACCTCTTTG
>DATKVP010000114.1:0-2798 GCA_035530015.1 Anaerolineae bacterium
GGAAAGCCTCCGCCCTACTTCTGAGGAACCTGGACAGCGAGGCATTGTCGCTGGCTTCAGCAGCTTCCTCCAGCAACCTGGCCGCCGGTTCGAGGAACTCCTGATAGGCTTCGGAATAGGGCACCGCCACGAGCTGGTCACCTTCCCCCTTAATGACCGTGTAGTAGCTGGCAAAGGCCTGCTCCTCCTCCGGGTGGCGTGCGAGCCAGGCCTCGAACTCCCCCTTGGTGAGGTCCGCCGGATAGAAACCCGCCCCGAGGGGTTTCTTTTCTTCCCCCATGAAGGGCCCGTGCTCTTCGAGACGATCCCAGGGCCCATACATGATGCGGAAGTAGTGCAAGAGGTCTCTATCCTCGGCCCTGTCTGAGGATTCCAGCTGGGCCAGCCATTCCGGATTACGGGGAGAGACCTGCCTGAGGAAGATCTCGTCCATGAAGCGCGAGGCTTCCACAATCTTGCCCAGCACCTGCCTGTCTCTTTCGCCTAGCAGGCTCTGGTCGAAGGTCAATTCGGTGGGAACGAACTGCGCTATCCTCTCCTCGATCGTCTTGCCCATCGTGTTTGCTAGCCTCCTTTGACCGCCGAGCGCACCGACAATCGTCAATCATTATAACAGCTCCGCACGGTACCTTCAAGGCTTGTGCGATCCACACATCGGTTCCTGTACGCGACAACACTGCCGGTACGGCATACACTGATTCTGTCGAGGAGGTTCGCTGTCCTCTCTGAGGTTCCATGCTTCAGGCGTTCAATAAGGATCAGGCGCGGCCCACAGACCGGGCCTTCGAACGCAGGCGGCCGACGTAGGGTCCTTGACGTGCCAGCTTCGAGGATGGCGGACTCCTCGTCTTTCTTCCTCTTCTGCCTGCGAGTAGGAGGAGGACACCTCCACGGGGAACCTTTGGAAGACAACTGAAATGAAGCGGCCTGCCGTGCGAGTGGTTCTTCGGGAGCAGGGAGCACATGGACCTCATTTCACAAGTGGCTGACCTAAACCACCTGGCTCAGGTGTTCAGCCACTATCAGCAGAGGAATCGTAACCGCTCCAGGAGAGGGCGTCTGCGTCCTGGCAGCGACGGCGAGACCCTGGTGGCGTTCGCCGATCAGCTGGACAGGGGTCTGCGCTCCATCAGCGACAGTCTACTCGGTGGCCAGTACTCGTTCTCGCCCTTCATGGAGCGGCGCATCACTCTGCTGGGCGGCACTTCCCGGACCGTGTCCACAGGGACGGTGCGAGACACCATCGTGCAGAAAGCCCTGGCCCTCGTTGTGGAGCCGGAACTCGACTCACACCTGGTCGAGAACTGCTACTCCTTTCGCCTGGGCAAGGAAGCTCCAACCATACACGACGCCATCAGTGCGGTCGTCAGGCATCACGGCACGGGCCAGTACTGGGTGGTCAAAGAAGACATCAGCTCCTATTTCAACAACCTGGACCACAACCTCCTCCAGGCTCGCCTGCGAGAGGTCGTCCCCCACAACTCACAGATTGTCTGCCTCTACTGGAGCTACGTGAAGGCTCCCCGTCTTATGGACGGACAACTCCTGCCACGCGAGATAGGTGTGCCCCTGGGCACGATCCTGGCCAACTGCCTCTCCAACCTCTATCTGACCCCTCTGGACGCACTGATGAAGGAGGGGGGTCACCTGTACCTCCGCTACTGCGACGACATCATAGTTTTCACGGAGAGTCAATCGGACGCGGTACAGGTCAGAGAGGCGATCGCCAACATGGTGCGCAGGCTTGGGCTGACCCTCAATGATCGCAAGAGCTCGCTGGTGCCCCCGCGGGGACGCTTCGTGTACCTGGGGTATGAGTTCGACGGACAGCACATCAGGATAGGCGCTCGTGCCCTGCATAAGTTCAAGGCCAGGATCAAGGGTGCCACGTCCCGAAGATCGCACCCCGCGCTGACCCGCCGTTCCCTGCGTACGGACGAAGGACGAGCGACCCTGCGACAGGTGATTTCACAAGTCAACCATGAGATTCGCGGCGACACTCCCCGCAACTGGGCCCGCTATTTCGCCAGATGCGACTTCGACGACCAGTTCCGTGAGCTCGACCACTGGATCAGGGATCGCGTCCGCTCGTCCGTGACCGGGCGCTGGAAGAAGGGCAACTATCGATCGGTGCCGACGCCGCTCTTGCAGGAGCTCGGCCTAAGGTCGCTGGTGCGCGAGTACTACAAATGGAAGTATCGCTGGCGCGACCGCGGTCAGAGCCTCATCCGAGCTACTGCCAGGCTCGATCACCTGCGCGACGTACTCGAATCCTATCGAAGGCGTTACTACGATCCTCGCCAGGGCAGCTATGACTTCCGCGCCGGGGCCGACGGCGTCACCATGGAGCAGTTCGTCTCCAACGAAACCACCTATCTGCGGCTCATTCAAGGTCTCCTGCTCGAGGGCGAGTATCGCTTCACTCCCTTCATCGAGTATACCAAAGCCAAGAGAGGCCGCGCCGACGATAGGGTAATCTGTCGCGCCAGCCTGGCGGACACCGTGGTCCAGAAGGCCATTGCCGCGGTCATAGAACCGCGATTCGATCACGTGCTCGGCGAGAGGTGTCATTCCTATCGCCGTGGCAGGAGCCAGTTCAGCGCTATCGGCCAGATCCTGACGAGCGTCCATACCAGGGAGAATTGGTGGGTGGTGAGGTCCGACTTCCGGTCCTTCCTGGATACCGTGGATCTCACCATCCTGGCATCGCAGCTGGAGGTACTGCTGGCCGACGAGCCCCTGGTGTTGGATCTATACCTCAAATACCTCTACACCGGCCGGACGCGTGACGACCAGCT
>DATKVP010000115.1:0-3547 GCA_035530015.1 Anaerolineae bacterium
GTTGGAGGCAAACCTCCCCGGTGCGGACGAGTACGTACCCCTGGAGCGCGGAGAGAGTTCTCCTATCAGCGTTGTTTGCCAGCTGTTCTGCGCGGGCGAGACCAGGGCCGGCGTGCAAACCACGGCGTTTGTCCTTCCCAATGATGAACAGGTCAGACAGGCCAAAGGGACGAAGAAGGTGATACTCAAGAACGTGGCTGAGGCGAAGTTCCGCAGTGGCACGGTCCCCACCGCCAGCAGGATCCTCGCGGAGGAGCAGCTATCACTGTTGGACTTCGACACCGCGTTCAACATAGTGCTGATGCACGAACTGGCCCACGGTATGGGTCCGGGATTCGTCACCAGTGCGGATGGATCTTTGACAACGGTGAGCCTGGCATTGAAGGAGCGATATCCCACCCTGGAGGAGGCCAAGGCGGATCTGGCTGGCATGTGCAGCCTCTTCTATCTCACAGACAAGGGCATCCTCTCCAACGTTGAGAAGGCGTGCGTGAGCTGGGTTGTCCTCCTGTTCCGATCGATACGGTTCGGAACAGACGAGGCGCATGGTAGGTCTGCTCTACTGCAACTCAACTGGCTCCTGGATCGCGCCGCCTTGGTGCATGACCAGAGGTCGGGCAGATTCCGAGTTGAGCATGATCGGGTGCAGGAGGGCATTCGGGGACTCGCCAGGAAAGTACTGCCCCTTCAGGCGAGGGGCGACTACGACGAGGCAGGGGGGTTCCTGGACACCTATGGGGTGCTGACACCACCGGTGGAGGAGGCGTTGGGCCGCATGGCCGACCTAGCCGTGGATATCGAGCCTCTCTTCCCCATCGAGGCTATGATGCGAGACTGGTGATGTCCGTCATCTTGGAGCGGTACAGGGTCCCTATCGTGGGGGTACTCTCCGTTCTTCTCGTGGTGGCCGGCGCGGTCATCTACCTGCGCCGCCCTAAGTCCCAGCCCGTTGAGATTGTGGAGCCCTCACCCACCCCCGTCCCGAGTCCCGCGGAGGTGGCTGTGTACGTCACAGGGGCTGTGCTGGAGCCGGGGGTCTACTATCTGCCCGAAGAGTGCAGGGTGCAGGATGCGCTGGAGGCCGCTGGCGGGCCGACGGCGAACGCTGACCTGGACCGCGTCAACCTCGCTCAGAGGGTTCGCGACGAGGATCAGATCTATTTCCCGGAGGTGGGAGAGGAGAACCTACCCTCGACGAGCGCCAGCGGCTCGGGGGAAGGACAAATCAACATCAATACTGCCAGCGCCCACGAGTTGGAGGAGTTGTCCGGCATCGGTCCTGCGCTGGCCCAGTGCATCATTGACCACCGCGAGACTCACGGGCCATTCTCCACGATTGAGGAGATCATGGAAGTGCGGGGCATCGGCCCGGGGGTCTTCGAAGACATCAGGGAACTGATCACTGTGTGGTGAGCGGACGACTACCGTCGTTCGTCTGGGGAAGCCGCGCGCCCCTGTGTGGCTATGTCTGTGGAAGCGTCAAGGGGCGGCACTGGGAGTCGGGGTCGGCGCGAGGTAGTTCGCCCAGATGGGGCTGGACCACGCCTGGTGGCCATTGTCGAGGGTGACCCTGACGTAGAAGAAGTGCGTCTCCTCGCCGACCTCTGCTGTGGTCTCAAACCTCAGTGAGGAAGCCTGATCTGGTTCCCATTTGGCTGAGACTTCGCCATTGTCGACCAGTTCCACCAGCGAGATGCCACCGCTGGTGCTCACGATCTCACCGCTGAACTCCGCGGACTCCCTGGCTGAAAGCACCGTCCCCTGCATCTCTCCGTCTCCAAAGAAGTGGAGGAGGATATCACCGTGGGTGGTGGCATACGTGTGCCGGCTCAGGAGGGCATCGAAGAGGGCGTCGCGGGTCAACTCGGGACTCAGTATGGCGGTGACTCCCTGCGGCCATCCTGGTGCCGCGACGTGATTATCGGTGCCTGCCACAACGCCCAAGATGTGACCCGCACTCCAGCCGTTCTTGAGGATGTCCGCCTCAAAATCTTCCCTGCGCTGGACGATCTCCACCACACGGTCGTAGTCTGGGTTCACGGTTGACCAATCGAAGGGATGTCTCGCCGCCGCGGTGTGATGGGGGATGGTGGTTGCCAGGTCCGGGGCGGGCAAGGCGCTGAAGATCTCCTCGGGCGTATCGTAGTTGGGGTCGGTGCAGCGCAGCAGGCCTGTAGCGGCCTCCGTATTCCGGAAGTAGACATTCCTGTGCCCCCAGTCGGGGTAGTCTGGCCGCTCGGGGCTGCAATGGGTCCCACACCCGTGGCTGGCGGTCCATTCGAAGGCCGGGAAGGAGATGAAGACGCCATCCTCTGTGAACTCGTCGGCCACTTCCAGCGTCACATCCCACATCCAGTCATCGAGCAAGCGGGCGTGGTTGGTGATGGCGACGAAGTCGTGGTGGGCGATCTCCTTGGCATGGAGGTTCGCCAGTCTCAGCACGCCGCGGCTGAACTCCTCTTGAAAAGCGGCCGTGGTGTGTATTCTGGACGTATGAACGTGAAGATCTCCGAAATAGATGTTGTACGGGACAGGCGTTGAGGTAGCCGTGGGTGTAGAGACGGCGGTTGGGCTGGGTGCTTCCGCAGTGAGTGTGGCGAAGATTTGTCTGGCAACGGCGGTCTCGATGGGCTCAACCTCAGGGATTGAGGAGGTTGTGGCTTGACAACCCAGGAGGAGTGTGGTCAGCAGCAGTGATGCCACGATGGCCTTGAGATGTATAGTGGTGTGAGCTTTCATGGCCACTGGAACCTTCGCATAGTTGGGGAGCCCCTGTTTCCCTCGGTCCTCGCCAAGCGTCGTTCATCGCTGGAAACGCCTTGCGCAGCGGCCCCGTGACTGGATGGACTGCGAACCCTAGCGCGTGATCCTACCAGAAATGCGACTATATCACAACGTGCGCTGACAGTCAAGCGCACTTTGTAGTCAGGTGTGCTGGTGTGCTAGTATCTGTACTGGTAGATCGCTATCTGCGCAATCCACGCACGGGTCGTGACAGATTGTGCGTACCACTGAACTAGGTTATGGCGGAGGACGACGACGTGCCCCTGGAGAGGACGCGGCCGTTGGGTGACCGCTGACACGCAGGGCCGGCATGGTCCGGCGAGGACAGGAGGTAGACGACAGTGGATGAGTTGAATGACATCGCTCAGGAGGCCTTGGAGGCACTTGAGGCGCGCCATCAGGTGCGGGAGAAGGCGCTGGGACTCTCGCGACGGCTGATACGCCACTCGGCGAACACCATTCGTGCTATCCACCGGGGCGAGTTCGAAAAGGCGAAGGAGATGCTGGACGAAGGCCGGGTCGTGGTGGAGCAGTTTAGCTCGGACCTGGCTGATGAGAGGGGCATCTATGAGGCGGGGTACGTGCAGGATGCCCTAAAGGAGTATGCCGAGGCCTCCCTCACCTATGCTTTCATCGCGGGACGACCTCTCCCCAGCCCTGGTGACCTGGAGATCGACTACCCGGCCTATCTCAAAGGCCTGGCCGAGGCCATGGGTGAGTTGAGACGCTCCATACTGGATCTCATCCGTAGTGGCGAATTGGA
>DATKVP010000116.1:0-9289 GCA_035530015.1 Anaerolineae bacterium
CGACTCACCCCGGCGATGGAAACGGTACTATATCGCGTTGTTCAAGAAGCCTTGACCAACGTCGCTCGTCACGCCCAGGCCAGCACGGTGCGAATTCGCCTGGAACGCAAGGACGGCATGGCTACGGCACTCATCGAGGATGACGGAGTGGGTTTCGATGCAGGGGAGCCCACAGGGCCAGGCGGTCCCCAGCGGGGCGCTGGATTGCTGGGGATACGAGAGCGACTCTCATCCCACGGTGGGACTTTGCGTATCGAGTCTCGACCCCAGTCAGGTACCCGGCTAATCTTGAAGATACCCCTCGCCCAAGAGACCTAGCGCGCCGTTAACGTGCCGCGAACTGCTCCCCTGCCCCGCTTGGTGGCTCTCTGGAACAGAACGGGTTGTACACCTCGCCAATGGGGGCGCCCAACTGTGGAGGAAAGTATCGTGAGCAAGATAACAGTACTCCTCGCTGAGGATCATACCATCGTTCGTAAGGGGCTCCGCTCCCTACTGGAGTCTCGGGCCGACATAAAGGTTGTCGGAGAAGCCGAGAACGGCAGAGAGGCCATCGATAGAGTCGAGGAACTGCGCCCCGACGTCGTGGTCATGGACATCGGTATGCCAGGCCTCAACGGCCTCGAGGCCACCCGGCGGATCAAGAAGCGCTTTGGCGACGTCCAGGTCCTCATTCTGACCGTACACACCGGAGAGGAGTACATACTGCAGATCCTGCGTGCTGGCGCCTCGGGCTACCTGGTCAAACAAGCAGCACCTGCGGAGTTGATCTCGGCCATCCAGGCGGTGCATCGGGGAGAAGCCTTTCTCAGTCCTTCCATATCCAAGAAGGTCCTGGAAGACTACGTTCAACGTGCAGGAGCGACAGCTCAGCGGGACAGCTTTGAAAGGCTCACCGACCGGGAGAGGGAGGTGCTGCAACTGATAGCAGAAGCCTACTCAACACGCGAGATCGCCGAGCAACTTCACATCAGCATCAAGACAGCAGAGACCCACAGAGCCCATTTGATGGAGAAGCTCAGCTTGCACAGCACCGCCGAGTTGACTCGATACGCGATCCGCAAAGGCGTCGTAACTCTGGACCGGTAGCCTTTAGCCAGCCACACACAACTCCCCACACCCTCTAACACAACGACACGCCAGCCGAAGCCCACGGCTGATGGTGCTCCTTCGCCACACTGTTCCTCATGGCGCGTACTCAAGAATCGTGCTGCCAACCTCCACGAATCCTGGTCGGCCCTGGTGTTCGGCCGGCAGGCTGCCGAACCAGGGCAGGGCCGTCTCATTCTGGTAGTAGTGCTCCAGGGAAGAAGCAGACTGCCGTGTGGCACCCGGCTCCAGAGCCACTCTACCGTGCTTTCAAGATACCTTGGCAGAGATAGGGGTTTTTTCCTCGCGAAATCAGGGTTTCCCCGATATGCAAACCCGACTTGACCCTGTATTATAGAAAAAGGACTGACGAGGTCACATTTGACTTGGCAGTCGGGAGGGTAGGCCTTCTTGATCACGACAAGGGTACTGGTTGTGGATGACGATGATCGATTCCGCTGGCGGCTGGGGCAGTTCCTCGAGACCGTGCCCCACATCCGTGTGGTTGGCGAGGCAGCTACCGCTCAGGAGGCTCTGCTCAGTGCCAAGGAACTCAAGCCCGATCTAATCCTCATGGACGTAAGGCTGCCGGGTATGAGTGGTGTCAGTGCCACACGACACCTCTGCGAGGCATTGCCGCAGGCGAGAGTCATCGTCCTAAGCGTCTACGACCTCCAGGAATACCGAGACGCGGCACTGGCCAGCGGTGCCAGCGCCTACTTGATCAAGAAATCAATGATCGCAGAACTCATACCGACCATTCAGCGAGTTCTGTAACTGACTCAGACTGCCTGCGCCGAGCTAGGGGGGCAAGAGGTGACGAAGTCTGCCAAAGACAGGACCGGAGTCCAAGGGGAGGCCGGATTTCCACCCGTGTCATGGCCGAGATCGTCTCCTCTGCTTTCCCCTTGATGTGGAAGGGTAGGGAGAGGGTGAGCGGGGGGACAGCCGTGTACATCACCCTCCCCTGCCCTCCTCCGCGCTATATGCAGTGTCCATGTAAAACACTCACACGGCACGAATAGCGGAGATTCTAATACTGGGCGGCGTCGTGCTGCTGGCTGCACCCCTATCCGATGTCCTGCGAGTCAAAGGATGTCTAGGGGAAACTACGCAGAACAACTATGAATCCGCGGCCGGGCTCACTGAGCTCATCTGTTGCGATTCCCCCCTCAGATTGCCCTTCGCCCTGAAACTCACGTAGGTGGGCCAGCAGAGGCCCATGTTCACAGTGCACAAGTATCGCTACTCCAACCACAAAGGGGAGCCCCTACGCCCTTCGGGACCCATGGTATAGGTGCGCGATCGCGCGGCCTCGTGGACCGAGGCCCGCTGTCATGGTGCCATAGTCGATGTTGACAAGACAGTGCGAGTCTCTGTAGAGACTGGTTGACAGCCCAGTGCGGAGGTACCGGATTCAATGGATGACCAACCGAGCATCCTGATCGTCGATGATGACGCAGCGCTCAGCAAGACCCTCGCCGACATCCTCGAGATCAAAGGATACACACCAGTCATAGTCAGCGCAGGTGAGACGGCACTTCAACAATTGGAGAGCCACAGCCCCCTGGTAGCAGTCATTGACCTGCACTTGCCGGACATCGACGGCCTGGAAGTCCTCAAGAGAATAAAGCTTCGCTCGCCGGGCACGGAGTGCATAGTGCTCACCGGACATGCTTCAGAGTCATCAGCCATCGAGGCTGTCAACCTCGGTGCCTACAGCTACATACGCAAGCCTTACGACGTAGAGCAATTGCTGCTGACTATCCGCAGAGCAGTGGAGAAACGTGGAGCGGAGCGAGCGCTCCGAGGGTCCGAAGAGAAGTACAGAGAACTCGTCGAGAACGCCAGCGAGATCATCTACGCGCACGATCTGGAGGGCAATCTAATCTCCCTAAACCCAGCGGCAGCACGGCTCTACGGCTACACGCGCGAGGAGCTACTCCAGTTGAACATCGCCCAGATCGTGGACCCTGACTACCTGCCCGTGGCCCTCAACGAGTCCGGCGCCAATTCGGAGGCAGCCACGAGGACGCCCCCCCAGGAACTCCTGACACGTAGCAAGGATAGAGAGCCGATTTGGCTGGAAGTGAGCACGCGTCTGGTGACCAGGGACGACCAGCCGGTCGGAGTGGAGTGCATCGCTCGCGACATTACTGCCCGCAAACTGGCAGAAAATGAACTACAGCGGAGCCTCGAGCGTCTGCAAAGCACGCTCGAGCAAACCGTGCACGCCCTGGCGGCAGCGGCAGAGATGAGAGACCCCTACACCGCCGGCCACCAGAAGCGGGTGGCCGACCTGGCGAGCTCGGTCGCCGCGACCATGGGTCTTGGGGAACACCAGGCCCGCGGAATTCACCTGGCTGGACTCATCCACGATGTGGGCAAGATACACATCCCGGCAGAGATACTCAGCAAGCCCGCCCGGCTGACGAAGACGGAATGGAACCTCGTCAAGACTCATTCCCAGGCAGGTCATGACATACTGAGCCCCATAGAGTTCCCGTGGCCGGTTGCCCAGATCGTGCTCCAGCATCACGAGCGAGCCGACGGTTCAGGATACCCACAGGGCTTGACCTGTGACGAGACCCTCCCAGAGGCCAGGATTCTGGCAGTGGCCGACGTCGTGGAAGCTATGGCTTCTCATCGCCCCTACCGGCCAGCCCTCCGCCTGGAGGAGGCTCTCCATGAGATCTCTCACAACAGAGGCTCTCTCTATGCACCTGACGCGGTGGACGCCTGTCTCAAAGTGTTGGCCGAACGAGGAGCAGAGCTTGGCCTGACCTAGGGGCCCAGCAACCGCCGATGTCGCCAACGGCCCTCACTCCAGGATCGCGCCCTCGTCGGCCGAGGAAACCATGGCCGCATAGCGCGCCAGGTATCCGCTCGTGACTTTGGGCTCGGGTGGCGTCCATCTCTTCCGCCTCTGATTCAACTCGGCTTTGGGGATCAGGACCGTCAACCGCCTGTTGGGTATGTCCAACTCGATCTCATCACCCTCCTGCACGAGCGCGATGGCCCCACCGCGCGCCGCCTCCGGGGACACGTGACCCACCGCCGAACCCCGAGTAGCTCCAGAGAACCGTCCATCCGTCACCAGCGCCACCTTGTCGTCCAGGCCCCTTCCGGCCAGGGCAGACGTGGGCATCAACATCTCCCGCATGCCCGGCCCTCCTCTCGGCCCCTCGTAGCGAATCACGATCACGTCGCCAGCCTGGATCCCCCCTCCGAGAATCGATCCCAGCGCTAGCTCTTCGCCATCGAAAACCCGAGCTGGCCCGTGGTGGTGCATCATATCAGGCCCTACAGCTGCCGCCTTCACCACCGCACCATCAGGAGCCAGGTTCCCCCACAAGATAGCGATTCCACCGTCCGGCCGGTGCGCATCCCCCACCGGGCGGATGATCTCAGACCAACGCCGCACCTCACTCAGATTCTCGGCCACTGTCCGACCCGTCACCGTCATCGACCCTCCGCGAAGCAGCTTCTGCCCCAGGAGCTCCCCCATCACGGCTGGAACACCTCCAGCCTCGTCCAGGTCCTCCATGTGGTGCGCGCCCGAAGGTCTTAGCTTGACCAGGTACGGCGTTCGGCTGCTAATCGCGTCGAACACCTCCAGGGACAGTTGCAGGCCCACTTCGTGGGCGATGGCCGGCAGGTGCAGGACAGTGTTGGTTGACCCACCTATCGCCATGTCCACCGCAATGGCGTTTTCGAACGCCGCCTCCGTCATGATCTCGCGGGGATGAATCTCATCATGCACCAGGCGCATGATCTGCATTCCGGCACGTTTGGCCAGTCGAAGACGTGCCCCCGTGACCGCCGGGATGGTGCCGTTGCCAGGCAACGCCATACCCAGGGCTTCGGTGAGACAGTTCATGCTATTGGCTGTGAACAAACCGGCGCACGAGCCACACCCTGGGCAGGCGTTGAGTTCCAGCTCTTCCAGTTCTTCCTCGCTCATGCGGCCTGAACTGTGTTTTCCGACCGCCTCAAAAACCGTGTTCACATCCACATCGCTTCCCCGAAAGCGACCAGCCAGCATCGGTCCCCCGCTGATAAGAATGGCCGGTAGGTCCAACCGAGCGGCGGCCATCAGCATTCCGGGCACGATCTTGTCACAGTTGGGGATGAGGACCACGCCGTCAAGAGCATGAGCCGAGACCATGGCTTCCACAGAATCGGCGATCAGCTCTCGACTGGGCAGCGAATAGCGCATCCCCGCGTGCCCCATAGCGATGCCGTCACACACGGCAATGGCATTGAACTCCAGCGGAGTCCCACCAGCCATACGCACCCCTGCCTTCGCCGCCTGCCCAACCCTGTCGAGATGGACGTGCCCGGGCACCAGGTCGTTATGGGAGTTCACCACCCCGATCAGGGGGCGATCCAGTTCCTCCGGCGTCAATCCGGTAGCATACAAAAGGCTCCTGTGCGGAGCCCGCTCTACACCTCGTCTGATCGCGTCGCTGCGCATCTATCCATGCTCCTTCCCAGACAGGTGGCCCGTACGACAACTGCGGTGATCGACAGGCCTCCAGCACAAACCCTGCCGAACTACGTCTGCCCTATCCTCGCGGCGATCAGGTCTCCCATCTCCTGAGAGCCTACGAGGTCGGTGCCGTCCACGTGTATATCCAGCGTGCGATACCCTTCGTCTAGCACAACCTCCACTGCCCTCTCGATAGCCCTGGCCTCCTCCTCCAGGCCCAGGGAGTAGTGCAGCAGCATCGAGGCACTGAGGATGGCGGCTATCGGGTTCGCGATCCCCTGGCCCGCTATATCGGGGGCGCTCCCGTGAATCGGTTCGTACACACCCCCGTGACCCTCTCCCAGCCAGGCGGAGGGCAACATCCCCATCGAGCCGGTCAGCATAGAAGCTTCGTCAGTGAGGATGTCTCCAAACATGTTGGCCGTTACCATCACATCGAAGTCTCGGGGCTCGCGCAGCATATGCATGGCCGCGGCGTCAATCAGCATGTTCTCCAGCGTGACGTCCGGATACTCCTCCGCCACCTCGGCTACCACAGACCGCCAGAGTCGCGACGTTGCGAGCACGTTGGCCTTGTCGACTGAGGTGACTTTCCCTCGCCGCCTCTGCGCCAGTTGGCAGGCCACGTGAGCCACCCGACGTACCTCCTCCGGAGTGTAAACCATCGTATCGTAGGCCGTTCCACCGTTGTCCCGCGCCTCCTGCCGCGGCCCAAAGTAGATGCCTCCCGTCAGCTCCCGCACCACGACGAGGTCCACCCCCGCCAGTCGTTCCGGGCGCAAGGGGGACGCGTCCAGCAGGGGCTCGTACAAACGCACCGGCCTCAGATTGGCATAGAGCCCCAATGTCTGGCGCAGGTCCAGGAGTCCCTGCTCGGGACGCACCTCTGCTAATGGGTCCGACCAGCGAGGCCCACCCACCGCCCCCAGGAGTACGCCATCCGCTTTGCGGCATAGGTCCACCGTTCGCCCGGGCAGTGCTGAACCCGTCGCGTCAATCGCGCAGCCGCCGATCAATCCTTCTTCGAAGCCAAACGTGTGATCGTAAGCGCTCGCCACTGTCCGGAGGATCTTCACGCCCTCGGCAACCACCTCTGCTCCGATGCCATCTCCAGGTAGAACCGCGATCTTCGCTTCCATGGATTCTCCTCCCCCTAGTGTGCTCCACAGGTCGAGAGCCCGTACTCCACCGCATCCGCCAGCGCAATCCAGCTGGCCTCGATGATGTTGGCGGAAGCCCCAACGGTAGTCCAGCGGCGAGTCGCGTTCTGCATATCAACCATCACCCGCGTCGTGGCGCCAGTTCCATGCTCGCCGTTCAGGATCTGCACCTTATAGTCCGCCAGATCGAAGCCGTCGAGGTGAGGGTAGACGGGCATCAAGGCCTTTCGCAGCGCCCGGTCCAAGGCGTTCACCGGCCCACTGCCGTCTGCCGCGGAGTGGAAAACCTCATCTCCGATGCGGACCTTGATCGTTGCCTGTGCGAAGACCCCCTGCCCCTTTCGTTGCTCGGCGATGACCATGAAGTCGAGCATCTCAAAGGGGGGACGATAGTCCGTCCTGGCTCGGTGCAGCAGCATCTCCACAGAGGCCTCGGCTCCCTCGAAGCTGAAGCCCTGGTGTTCCAGTTCCTTCACCCTCTGCACTACCTCCGGGAGTTCACTGTGGTCCAAGTCATCTATGCCTAACTCTTCGACCTTGCTTTGCAGGTTTCCCCGGCCTGACAGCTCCGAGACGACAACGCGCGCCCGGTTGCCCACCAGGGCGGGGTCCAAATGCTGGTAGCTCTCAGAATCGCGACGCATGGCGGCCACGTGCATCCCCGCCTTGTGGGTGAAGGCGCTCCTGCCCACGTAGGGGGTTTGGCGGCCAAGACGCTGATTGGTGATCGCAGCCACGGTGCGGGCCAGACGCGTCAACTGCGACAACCGCCCCGGAGGAAGAACAACCATTCCCATCTTCAATTCCAGCCCAGCGATCAGCGTGCAGAGATCTGCATTTCCACATCTCTCGCCATATCCATTAATGGTCCCCTGCACTTGAGTGACCCCGGCCCGAACGGCTGCCAGACTGTTAGCGGCTGCCACTCCACCGTCGTTGTGCGCGTGGATACCCAGATTGACCTCAGGTAGCAACCGACGGATATCTCTGGTAATGGTCTCGATTTCCCAGGGCATCGAGCCCCCGTTGGTATCACAGAGCACGACGGTGTCTGCACCGGCATCGACCGCGCCGCGAAGTGTGCTCTCTGCGTACTCGGGGTCCGCCTTGTACCCGTCAAAGAAATGCTCTCCGTCAAAGATCACCTCGCGGCCCTGCGCCTTGAGATAGGCCAGGCTCTGCTGGATCATACGCAGGTTCTCCTCAGGAGTGGTACGCAGCACTTCACGTACATGGAGCACCGAGCTCTTGCCCACGACGGTCACCACTGGGGTTTCCGCGTCCAGGAGCGCCTGGATGTTGGCGTCGTCCTCGGGGCTGCTGCCTACGCGACACGTGCTCCCAAAGGCAGCGATGCGAACGCGGTCCAGCCGCAGTGCCCGCACACGATCGAAGTACTCCGCATCTTTGGGATTGGAGCCCGGCCAGCCTCCCTCAACGTAGTGCACGCCGAGTTCATCCAGGAGACGAGTGATCTTCAACTTGTCGTCCACAGACAAGGAGATCCCCTCACCCTGCGTCCCATCGCGACACGTCGTATCATAGAGCCGTATCGGCGATCGTTCCTTCCTGCCCACCATCCTCACTCGTCAGTCTCCAGTCTGCTCTCCGACCTCAGTACTAGTCCTCACCACCCTGGCCCCGACGCTGAATAGTGTAGGGAATCAGCCCTCCAGCCTCGATGATGCTCAGGATGAACGAGGGAAATGGTGAAGTGAGATAGCTTCGCCCCGTGCGCAAGTTGGTGATCCTGCCGGCCTCAAGGTCCACAGTCAACTGGTCGCCCTGTTCCGCTTCTTCTACCACCTCTGGGCACTCCAGGATCGGCAGGCCCACGTTGATGGCGTTGCGGTAGAAAATGCGCGCGAAACTCCCGGCGATGATGCACGCCACGCCTGAGCCCTTGATCGCCAGCGGGGCGTGCTCCCTCGATGAGCCGCAGCCGAAGTTCTCCCCCGCCACGATCACGTCGCCCGCCCGCACGCGGCCTGCGAATCCAGGGTCCACATCCTCCATACAGTGACGTGCCAGTTCCTCCGGCGTGGAGACGTTGAGGTACCGAGCCGGGACGATCACGTCAGTGTCTACATCGTCGCCATATTTCCAGACGTTGCCAGACATTTCCTATGGTAACCCCTCCCCGGGCCCCGCGATACGCCCCATCAACGCCGAGGCAGCCGCTACCGCCGGGCCAGCAAGGTAGACTTCGCTCTCCGGATGCCCCATCCGCCCCCGGAAATTGCGATTGGTCGTGCTTACAGCCCTCTCTCCAGCCGCCAACACGCCCATGTGACCGCCCAGGCACGGGCCACACGTGGGGGTGCTCACAGCAGCGCCAGCCTCAACGAAGATCTCGAGAAGACCCTCTCGCAGAGCTTCGACGTAGACCCTCTGGCTTCCAGGGATCACGATGCACCTCACGTCAGGATGCACTTGGCGTCCTTTCAGTAACTGAGCAGCGACCCTCAGATCCTCCAGACGTCCATTGGTGCAGGAGCCTATCACCACCTGATCGATCCGGACCCCGCCCGCTTCGCGCACCGGCCGG
>DATKVP010000117.1:0-8193 GCA_035530015.1 Anaerolineae bacterium
GGGGAGGAGGGCGATATCCCCGAGAGCATGCGCGAGCAGGCTGAGTCGTCTCACCTGAAGTTGATGGAGGCCGCGGCTGAGCAGGAAGATGAGTTGTTGGAGAAGTACTTCGAGGAGGAGACTCTCACGCAGGAGGAGATAGTCAGAGGCCTGGCGGCTGGAGTGAGAAGCGGGTCTTTGGTGCCCGTATTGTGTGGGGCGGCTACAAAGAACGTTGGGGTGAGACCCTTGCTGGACGTGATCACGAAGTACTCACCCTCTCCTGTCGATATTGAGGGGTATGCAGCAACCAACGCGGCGACCGGTGACGAGGAAAGACTCGAACCTGTCGTGCAGGGTCCGCTAGCGACCCTGGTCTTCAAGACGTTGGCGGATCCGTACGTGGGCAAGTTGACTTACTTCCGGGTCTTCTCCGGGGCGATGGAGTCTGACTCGCGAGTTCTCAACGCCAGCAGGGGAGAAGAGGAACGCCTGGGTCAACTTTACTTCCCAAAGGGCAAGGAACAGGATCCGACAGAGAAGGTGGTCGCTGGGGATATCGGAGCGGTGGCGAAGCTACAGCACACGGAGACAGGTGATACCCTGTGCGACAAGGATCATCCGCTGGCTTTGCCCGCCATCAGGTTCCCTGACCCTATCTTCTCGGCAGCCATCGCACCGAAGACCAAAGCTGACCTGGACAAGCTCGGAACGGCACTGGCTCGGCTGACGGAGGAGGACCCTACTCTTCGTGTGGACCGGGAGGCAAGTACGCGAGAGACCGTCCTCTCGGGGATGGGGGAGTCTCATATAGACATCGCCGCGCGGCGCCTCCAATCCAAGTTTGGAGTGGAGATAACTACCGCGGTACCGAAGGTCCCCTATCGGGAGACGATCAGCAAGGTGGGTACGTCCCAGTACCGACACAAGAAGCAGACCGGCGGCGCTGGGCAGTTTGCCGAGGTGTGGCTGAGAGTCGAACCTCTCCCGCGGGGAACTGGCTTCGAGTACGACAGCGAGGTGAGAGAAGGCCACATTTCGAGGAGCTTCATCCCTTCCATTGAGAAGGGGATCAAACAGGTCTTGACACAGGGAGTGACCTCGGGCTCTCCCATCGTCGACGTCAAGAGTGTAGTCTACGATGGTAAGGAACACCCGGTGGACTCTAAAGACATAGCCTTCCAGATCGCAGGGAGGGAGGCTTTCAAGGAGGCCGTGCGGAACGCTGGGCCTGTGCTGCTCGAACCGATCATGACTCTCACAATTACCATTCCTGAGGCAAACATGGGTGATGTCCTCGGGGACCTCAATACGAAGCGAGCTCGAGTGATGGGTGCGGAGCAGAAGGGGCACAAGACGATCATCACTGCAGAGGCGCCCCTCGCAGAGATACAAGGCTACGCCACCGATCTGCGCTCGATCACCCAGGGACGCGGCGTATTCGGCATGGTGTTCTCTCACCGCGAGGAAGTCCCCAGGAATCTCGCTGATGAGATCATCAGCGGGGCGCAGCTACAAGAAGAGAAGGAATAGACACCGCGCGGTGCTGAGCGCCGGCGACGCCGATGGGATCAGGGCCGCAGAAGGCAGAGTTTCCTATTGCGGGCGAGAGAGCATGCCGAAGGGTATCTGAAGCAGGCGACGCAGTGTGCGCTCCTTGATCCCCTGAGGTTCCACACAAGCAAGACTGAGGTCGTAGAAGTGTAGCGCTTCAAGCCATCTTGCCTGTCCGAGACGAATGCGGCTCACGAGCCGCAGCGTGGCAGCCTGTTTCTCCCGGTCCCCGATCTTGCGGAAGAGTTCGACGGCCTCTTTGAGGTGCTCCACGGCGGCATCGCCGTCGCCCTGGTGGCGGTACATGGTGCCCAGATTCCCCAAGGTCTGAGCCTGGCCATCCTCGTCTCCCAGCGACTCAAACATGGACTTGGCCTGGGCAAAGGCGGCAGCGGCGTCGTCCCATTTTTCTTCCTGTGTGCGGACAGCTCCCACGTTGTTGAGCATCTCCGCCTGACCCTTCTGGTCGCCCGCTTCCTCGTACAGCTTCGCCGCCCTCTCGAAGAACTCTGCGGCCTCCCCGTATTCGCCGTAGCGGAATAGCTTGATCCCCTGTTCTTTGAGGGCGCTGGCTTCAGGCAATCTGTCTTCTCGTATCATACTTGTCTCCCATACAGGTTTCTTCCGCGTCTCCGGACGAGCTCAGGATACCAGCCAGCCCTTCATCATGTAGAGAAGGGGGGACTCAACAGCTGGCGATCACGAGCCGATGGGCGGAGTCTGACGCGGCACTCTTAGCGCAATCGTGGTCCCCTGATCAGGTGAGGATTTAATGTCAAGCCGTGCCTCGATCAGGTGTGCCCTTTCCTGCATGCTAACCAAGCCCAGATGGCCGCCTCGATTGGCGTTCTTCTCAACAGTACTCAGGTCGAACCCGCAGCCGTCATCCTCTACGGTCATCAGCAGGCAGTCCTCCTCTGGAGAGAGAGTCAGCCATATGTTGTCTGCGCGGGCATGCTTTCGGGCGTTGTTTACAGCTTCCTGCAGGACGATGAAGGCCGTGGCCTCTGTTTCTGGAGATAGCCTCTGAGCGATGCCATCGTTGTGGAAATGGAACAGTGGTGGCCCTTCGCCCCCCAGTTGCTCGACGTAGGTCTCCAGCGCTCCCACCAAGCCCTGCGTCTCCAGTGCGATGGGGTGCAGCTCAAAGAGGAGGACGCGAGCTTCTCTCGAGGCCTGCCTGACCAGTTCCTGCAGTCGGCTCAGTTCATCAGCAGCGGTGTCTGGCTGATGTTTGAGCAGTTGCTTCACGTAGTCGATTCCCATGCTGATGGAGGATAGGCTTTGCAGGGTTCTATCGTGGAGATCACGAGCGAGAGCGCGACGCGACTCCTCTTGTACTTGGATGATCTTGTCTCTTTCTTCCCTGAGACTGCGGTAAAGGCTGGCGTTCTCAATGGCACTGGCGGCCTGGGCGGCCAGGGTGCTGAGCAGGCGGAGGTCGTCCTCGTTGAAGCCTTCGCTGGAGACCTTATTGAGTGCTTCCAGTACCCCGATCGTCCGATCCTTTATCTGGAGAGGGACGCAGATAACGGACTGGGTCAGGAAGCCGGTGCGGACGTCGGTCCCCTTGCTGAAGCGCTGATCGGTGGGGGCTTCGTTGACGATGGCAGGTTTGCCCTGCGTGGCCACCCAGCCCGCTATGCCTTCATCCATCGACATCCGGTAACTCCGGAGCAGTTCGCGTTTCTCGCCATAGGGTATATCGAATAGGAGCTCCTTGGTCTCCTGATCGATGAGCATCAGCGTGGAGGCCTGGGCATCGAGTATCTTGGTGGCCAGTTCCATGGTGTTGTCGAGCACCCTGCGTAGGTCCAACGTGGAAGTCAAAGCCTGGCTGGTCTCATGCAGGAACGTGAGTTGTTCCAGGCTGTGCTGCGTGAGGTTTAGCTGCTCGATGATGTCGGCCAGATTGCCTATCGTCCTGGCACAGGAGGTCAATGCCTGTCGCTGAGAGAGCGAGAGTGTGTCCCCCGGAGCCAGGGCCACAGTGAGAGATCCTGTGACGGTCTCATCCCGTAGGAGAGGCGTGTTCACCAGAAGATGCTCAGTACCCTTAACCAGGTGGGTCGAAACGGAGAGACGCTCATCTGCCGCTATGCGCCAGGAACTCGAACGCAGGCGCTGCTCGAGACCCTCTTCCCACAGCGAGATCTGCTTCTCGATCTCCGCTGACATATCGCCGGCTCTGACGCATTGCGTGCGGTTGCCCACTAGCAGCAGTGATCCAGCCCGGGAATTCGTGGCCTCAATGGCCTCGCGCAGTGCCGCGGCGAGGAACTGGCCTGATTGGCGATAGCTGGTGAGCCTGGCCAGAGTGTCAAGGAACGAGGAGGCTTGCTGAGCGGTGGTGGCAGCGGAAGATGAGGTCATGTTGTTGTCTTTCCAGCCTAGTCTTCGGTCGACAGCATTGCCTCGGCAAGGTGCCTGAGGGAGGTCTTGGGAAGCTCGTATAGTCTGACCGCCATCTCGAGGTATGGCAGGCTGTCTGTGCTGCAAACGAATTGCTTGATCTGCGGGGAAAGAGCCGCCCATGCCTCCGCAGGAGACCGCAAGTCGGAAGCGGACACAGCGGCCGGGAGCAGTTCGGTGGCCAGTTCTCGATCCAGGAAATCGGAGACAGGAACCCCGAGGAGGTCCCCCAGGAGTTCGAGATGCGGGAAAGGGGTCGCCTTGGACCCATATTCGTACTTGGACACAGTCTCGGTGGAGACACCGAGGATGTCGGCACACTGCTTTTGCGTCTTACCCGCCCTGGATCGCGCCTGTCGCAACTGGACGCCGATCTCCTTGTGGCGCAGTTGCAGGAGCTTGTCAGTGGGCGGTCTGGTGGTTGGCTGATCCACGACAGCCACCTCCTCGTCCCACAGGTCGTTCACCGGTACGTGCCACAACTCCGCCAGTAGCTCGAGCTCTGGCAAAGAGATAGCGCGACGACCGTACTCATATTGGGACATGATGTGAGGCGAGCAGCCCAGCCAATCGGCGCACTCCTTGAGGGTCCTGCAAGCCTTCAGCCGAGCAGCGCGGAGCAACACTCCAATCAGCTTCGAACGGACAACAAGCGCCTGTGCTCTCGAAACCATGGTGGCCTCCCGGAGCGACAAAAGCTGCACGTATTATAGCACAAGAACGTCTTGGCGACAACATTACGGTTGACAGAGAGAAGGGTCTATGCGATAATGCGCAACGAGTTCAGACCTCTTGCTAACCCGAGGTCCTAGTGGCGGAGGACGGCCGGTGGCGCCAGCAGACCGTGTGCTGAAAGTGCTATATGTAGAGGATAACGAAGATATTGGACGGGTATTCGCTGCCCTCGTAGGGCTGATGAGCGGCCTGGAAACTGAAGTTCTCCTGGCATCGGATGGTCAGGAGGGGGTTGAGTTGGCTATTCAGGAGAAGCCAGACATCATCTTCATGGACGAAGAACTGCCGGTGATGGATGGCATCGAGGCAACCCGCCGCCTCAGGGCTCACCCTGGCCTATTTGAGGTGCCTGTGGTGATGGTATCGGCCCACATGGACATCCAAGATAGACGGAAGCGAGCCAGGGAGGCTGGGGTGACGCATTGGATAGCAAAGCCCTTCGAGCCGGAGGATATCGAAGAGGCGTTGCGGAGGGTGCTAGCTCTGTAGCGATCTGAGCTATCTTGGTTCTGGCGTAGTTTGTCATTCCCGGCGACAACGACGTGCCAGCCTCGACCCTGGAGGCATCGCTGGCGCCAATCGACAGGCATCCACATCGGTCTCAGGCGCCGGCTGATGGCTGCCGTGCCAGGGCACCCGGAGCCCCCATTTACCTGACCAGGCAGGTGCGGCTCGAATGATCAAGGTAGACCTCCATGTACATACCTCCTTTTCGGTGGACGGGACCATGTGTCCCGGGGAGGTGGTGGATGCGGCGCTCGACAAGGGGATTGGTGCCCTGGCAATAACCGATCACAATACCATCGCCGGTGCGTTGGCGGTGCAGAAGATAGCTCCCTTCCCGGTGATAGTGGGACAGGAGGTTTCCACATCCGATGGTGAAGTACTGGGGCTCTTTCTGCAAGAGGAGGTGCCCAGGGATCTGGTGGCAATGGAGACGGTTAGGCTGATCAAAGAGCAGGGTGGACTGGTGGGGGTGCCTCATCCGTTCGACAGGCTGCGTGGTGAGAGCTTGGATGTGCGGGTACTCCAGGAGATCACCGGCACGCTGGATTTCGTCGAAATCCTCAACGGCCGTGTAACGCTTGACAGAGACAATCGGCGAGCTTTCGAGTTCGCTCGGCGCAGCGGTCTGGCAGCCACAGCGGGCAGCGATGCCCACAGCAAGCCCGAAGTAGGGCAAGTGTATGTAGGGATGGAGACGTTGGAAGGTCGGGGCCAGTTTCTTCAACAGCTTCGGAACGGGTGTGTGCAGGGCAGCCGGAGCCCCTTCTGGGTTCATTTCTTCAGCATCTACGCAAGGGCTCGCAGGACCTTGGGCAGGGGATGAACGATGGAAGTGGTCTTCTTTCTCGCTTTCGCCATTCTCACTGTTCTGGCCTCGGTAGGTCCCGCGGTGGCCTACAGCCTGGTCGTGTGGTGGCTGGATAGGTACGAGAAAGAGCCCTGGGGTTTGCTGGCAGCCACGTTTTTCTGGGGCGCGATCCCCGCGATCTTCCTGGCTCTGGCAGCAGAGTTCATCGTGGGTATCCCCTTCGCCGGGTTCCTTGGAGAGGCCGCCTCGGACGTCATCCAGGGTAGCGTCGTGGCGCCCATCGTTGAGGAGTCGGTCAAGGGTGTGGCGATATTGATGATCTTCCTGATCTTCAGACGGGAGTTCGACGGAGTGCTGGATGGTATAGTCTACGGCGCGCTGGTAGGCTTTGGCTTTGCTATGACCGAGAACGCCCTGTACTTCCTGGGAGCGCTGATGGAGGGAGGCGCGGCGAGCTGGGCAGCGCTCGTTTTCGTTCGCACGTTGGTCTTCGGACTGAATCATGGCCTCTTTAGCGGTATCGTGGGCGTGGGATTCGGATACGCCGCTATAGCTCGCGGTGCGTGGAAGCGCTGGCTGGGACCGTTGGTGGCCCTGGTGGGTGCCATTGTCGTGCATGCCGTGCATAATCTCTCCGTGACTCTGGGAGCCCAACTGTGCTGGCCGATACTGATCAGCCTCGTCAACGATTGGGGCGGTGTGATGGTGCTCGCGGTAATAGTCTTCCTGTCGTGGGGTCGCGAAAGGCGCTGGATTACAGCGGAACTGGGCGAGGAGGTGAGCGCTAGCACGCTGTCGCAGGAAGAGTACGAGGTTGCTGCCTCATACGTGGGACGGGTCGGCGCTCAGTGGAGGGCATTCTCCTCCGAGGGAATGAAGGCGGCTCGACGAGTCAGGCGGCTCTACCAGTTGGTGACAGAGCTGGCCTTTGCGAAGCGACGTCTTCGGAGAGCATCGGCCAACAAGACAGATGAAAGGATAGTCTGTCGCCTGCGCGATGAGATCGCAGCAATGAAAGAGCAGATTGCTGAGCGGTGAACAGAAGGGGGATGTGCAAGATGGACGCGAAAGACAAGGGGTGTCCGGAATGCGAGGTCCAGAATCCCGCAGGAGCCAACTTCTGCTACAACTGTGGCACCGGCTTGGAGGGACGTCATGGTCGGAGTCGCAGGCAGAGGGTGGTGGTCACTGGGTTAGGAGCGATCACTCCAGTGGGGCTCGGTGTCGAAGAGACCTGGCAGTCCCTGCTCGAAGGGCGCTCGGGCGTTGGTCTCCTCACGGAGATCAACGTGGACGAGTACCCCACGAAGATCGCCGGCATCGCACGGGGCTTTGAGCCTGGTCAGTACATGAACCGCAAAGAGGCGCGGAGGATGGGACGCTACTGCCAACTGGGCGTCGCTGCTGCGGGGATGGCCCTGGAAGATGCTGGACTCTCCTCCGGGGGTTTCGACCGGGAATCAATCGGTGTCATCATCGGGACCAGCGGCGCGGGCGCGGTGGAGGAGTGCGACAAGGCGTGCCGCATCCTGTTGAGCAAAGGGGGGATGCGCATCTCGCCCTTCTTTCCGGTGACCGTGAGTCTCAACGTGGCTGCCCATCACATCAGTTGCCTGTACGGGCTGGAGGGCTACAGCAGCACGGTGGTGACCGCCTGTGCGTCTGGGACTCAGGCCATTGGTGAGGCGGCAGAAGTGATCCGCCGGGGAGCAGCGGAAATCATGGTGGCCGGAGGGACTGAGTCCGGCATCTGCGAGCTCAGCATTGCGGCCTTCTCGGTGGCAAGAGGGTACTCACGTCGCAACGACGAGCCGGAGAAAGCCTCTCGCCCGTTCGATGTGGACCGCGACGGCTTCGTCCCGGCTGAAGGGGCGGGGATTGTGATCCTGGAACGGTTGGACCATGCCTTGGAGCGGGGTGCTCGAATCTATGCTGAGCTCCTGGGCTATGCAGGCACCGCAGACACGTACCATCTGATCGCGCCGGATCCAGAGGGGAAGGCAGCAGCGCGGGCCATGCTCGGAGCGATTGAGGATGCGGGAATCTCTCCTACGTCCATTGACTACATCAATGCCCATGCTACCTCCACGGTTCTCGGAGACGTGGCGGAGACAGTGGCGATCAAGAGGGCCTTCGGCGAGCAGGCCCACAGAATCCCCATCAGTGCCACGAAGTCGATGATGGGCCACTTGATCGGG
>DATKVP010000118.1:0-4945 GCA_035530015.1 Anaerolineae bacterium
GCAGCATTTCTCGGATGAGCCGATCAGGACGTGCCCAGAATGCTCGGGACCGGTCCGCCGCGTGATTCAACCGGTGGGTATCATCTTCAAAGGATCAGGCTTCTACGTGACCGACAATCGTCAGTTACCGGCAAAGGAGTCAGTCGAAGAGTTGCCAGGGGGCGATGGAAAAGGGGCAAAAGAGAAGAAGAAGGACAAGGACAAGGCCAGCGCCAAGAACTAGGCCCGAAGGAGATCGCACCGTTAGAGTTGAAACTGACCGGTAGAGGGAACCACCTTGTACTTGTAGTTGCGAACGTAGTCGAGGAGCTTTGCCTCCAGGCCTTCCCACTCCTCGCTCCGAAGTATGCGCATCATCGTTTCCCGATCCTGGGTGATGCCCCCAGCCAGCACCTGAGGACCGTTGCCCACCACGGTGTACCACGCTTCCGTGGGCTGGATTCCAAGCTTCATCAGTTCAGGCGTGAACTCCCGGGTCACGAATTCCATGTACTCTGCCTCTTTCCCGACCTGGATGTCCCAACTCATCAGCAGCTTGATCATGGCTCAGCCTCTTGTCCCAGTAGATCCCAACACTCTCAAGCATACCAGATTGTATCTACCTGGTCAAGTACCGTGAGCACAACGTGAGGTCGAAAAATGCGTGTCGTGGTTCAGCGAGTGAGCGCAGCTTCCGTCTCGGTAGAGGCACAGGTGGTCGGCAGCATTGGGCGAGGGTTGGTCGTGCTCGTCGGCATCACCCATAACGACGGGGAGGGCGAGGCCCGCTTTCTGGCCAACAAGATCGCCAACCTGCGCATTTTCGCAGACGATGAAGGCAAGTTCAACCTCTCAGCACTGGACGTCGCCGGTGACGCGCTGGTCGTACCACAATTCACCCTATACGGCGATGCTCGGAAAGGCAGGCGGCCGAACTTTGTGCAGGCTGCACCGCCGGAGATAGCGGAGCCGCTGGTTGAGCAGTTTGTGTCCTTCCTGGAAGAAGAGGGCCTTCACGTGGAGACTGGGGTCTTCGGTGCGATGATGACCGTCAAGATACATAACGATGGGCCGGTGACCATCAGTCTCGAGAAGTAGTCACTTCCCCGCCGCGGCCTCCTTGACCCACTCGATTCCCTCTCTTACAAACCCCTCATCAGCCGGGTACTGTGGAGAGTACTCGAAGACCAGAGTGAGATCATTACTCTGCTCACCCAAGACGCGCTCCAGGATGGCAAGGATATCGGCCCATCCATCCTGAGGCAGCTGTGAAGGATGAACCGGCACGTGGTGATACTTGCGGTACATCTCCGGAGTGGCATTGTAGATGTGCACTACTGTCGCGTAGGGAGCCAGTGCTGAGGCAAACTCCAGGGAGTCGAACCCCGCGTACACGGACATCAGATGCAAGTGACCTATGTCCAGGCAAAACTCCAGATCAGGATAGTCCTGCATCACGCCCACGAAGGCATCGAAGTGAAAGAAGTATGGGTTGGGACCGACGTTCTCCAGGACGAAGGGGATACCCGACTCCCTGCTCCAGCTGGCCAGCTGATCGCAGCTGTTGCGAGCCAGCTCGATGATCTTGGCATCGCTGAGAACTGGATGCGGCTCCCAGATCACCGACGGTATGTGCCCGATCACGTACTCCGCCCCATACGCGACGGCCGACTCCATCGTGCGATACATCGAGTCCAGAGTCCTCCAGCGCTTCTCCTCATCGGGATCGGTGAGAAAGGGGAAATCGAAGGTGGGCAGCCTGGGCAGTGGGTCATGGAATCCAAAGCTGAGGCCTAGCTTCGCGGCGAAATCCATAACCAGTGGCAGAGTGTCCTCGTCGTAGAAGCCGATTTCTGTCTTCCTGAAGTCAGCCAGATCGATCAGCCGCTGCAGCTCTGCCAGCTCACCCCTGATGAATGAGGTGGAAATGGAGAAATCGATCATATGACGAGATTGTATCACAGGCTGCCTCCGATGCACAGGCGGTCGCTGGAGATTGCCCAGGATCGCAGGCCCGCGTCTCCCCCGCCCAAGCCGATGAACGTGCCGATACTCTGGAAGCGGATCCTGTACTCCACATCGAACCGCGGCCCCAGTGGGTATGCCGTGAAGAGCACAAGGCGTCGAAGCGCCCCGCGGCAGACTGTCAGAGCTTGCCGCGGGGTGTCATGGGTCTTATAATCCTGCCTGCGAGTATGACAGCTGGAGTGGCTCTCATGAGCGATACTATGCTCAAGACCTTCTGTCAGATTTGCCGCGCCGAATGCGGCATGATAGCTCACCTCGAGGATGGCAAGGTCGGCCGGGTGGAAGGCGATCCTGAGGACCCATGGAGCAGGGGCAAGCTGTGCGTGAAGGGCCGGAACGCTCCCCGGATCCTGTACGCCGAAGACAGGCTCCTGCACCCACTCCTCAGGGACACGAAGGGCGGTCCACTGCGGCGCGTGACCTGGGACGAGGCCATAGACGCCATCGCTGAGAAGATGGAGCTCATGAGGCAAGAGTTCGGTCCCGAGGCGCTGGTTTTCTACCCCGGCACCACGGCGAGGGTGGTGGACCAGTCAGTGTTGGGTCTCCTGGCCAAGCTCTATGGCACTCCGAACGTCACCGGAACCTGGTCGGTGTGCGTAGGCCCCAAGATGCTGGCCTACGACCACACATTTGGCCGCCCTCCCATGCCCTGGTGCGACCTGAAGAAGGCGAATTACATCATTCTGTGGGGTGCCAGCCCTGCGGCCACTCATCTTCACCGTTATCACGGCATCACTGCTGATATCATGTCCGCCCGCAGACGTGGCGCGAAGCTGGTCATCATCGACCCCCGACGTCTCCCTCTGGCATCCAACGCTGACCACCACCTTCAGATCAGGCCAGGCACCGACATTGCCCTGGCGCTGGCCATGATACACCACATCATCCACAGCAACCTCCACGACAAGGCCTTCGTGGAGAGCCACACTCTGGGGTTCGAAGAGCTATCTGCACACGTCGTTCCGTACACCCCCCAGTGGGCCGAGCAGATCACTGACATACCTGCTGCAATCATAAGGGAAGTAGCCACCGGTCTTGCGCTCACCAAGCCAGCCTCTCTGGACAGACGTCAGGGAGTCCAGCACTGCCGCCGCGCCACTCAGACCTTACGCGCCATGGCGATACTCATAGCCATCACCGGCAACGTGGACGTGGCGGGAGGGCTTATGCTCACGCCCTATCGTCGTCTCCAGAGCCTGCCTGTGCCTGAGGACCTCCCCAGGCCGGCAAGGAGCTTCTGGCGAGACAGGTTTCCCCTGGCTAAGGATGCCAGTTCCCTCCTACCTGAGGCCATACTGAGCGAGAAGCCCTATCCCATACGCGGCCTGGTCGTCATGGAGGGCAATCCCATGTCCTGCTTCGCCAACAGCGCGAAAGTGCGACAGGCCCTGGAGAAGCTCGACCTCGTTGTGGTCCACGAGCTTTTCATGAACGACACTGCGGAACTGGCCGACGTGATCCTGCCGGCCTGCAGCTTCTTGGAGAAAGGCGAGATCAGTGTCCAGTCGTTGAGGACTGACTACCCTGTGCGCACAAGAACTCCTGTGGCCGAACCACGGGGCGAAGCCCTTTCCGAGTGGAGGTGGCTGTCGCTGCTGGGGCGCAGGCTGGGGTACGGAGAGTTTTTCCCTTTCTACAGCGATCAGCAGGCCATCGATGCCGTGCTGGACCGAGCGGGCTTGACCGGCCAGGAGCCAGCGGTGCCCACATCGCACGGTCGGGTGCTGGAGAGTGGATTCACCACACCCTCAGGCAAGATCGAACTGTACAGCCACTCTCTTCAGGAGAAGGGTTTCGACGCGCTGCCCACTGCGCCCATGACCTGGCCCCAGGACGGCGCCTACCCTTACTACCTGATAACAGGGGCCAGAGTAGCCCAGTTCTACCACTCGCAGCATCGCAACGTACCAACTCTACGAAAAGCGCATCGGGAGCCCCTTGCTGAGATAAGTCAAACGCTGGCATCGCAGATTGGAGTCCGAGACGGCGAGAAGGCAAGCATAGAGACTCATATTGGGTCTGCACCGTTCAAGGTGAAAGTCACCGAGGACATCCATCCTTTGACGGTATCGATACCCCACGGCTGGGCGGGGGTACACAACGCCAACTGGCTCGTCGACGATCTCGCCTGCGATCCGATGGCAGCTACCCCACCATACAGGGATATGCGCTGCCTCGTAAGGAAGCTGTAGGAACGATGCATCGATTCAAGCACTCTCACTTTGTCTCCTTCTTCTCTTCGTCCCTGGGATGCAACTCCGTCAGGCGGACTCTCGTCTTCCTTCTTGCGCTGGGCGTGCTGGTGCGCGTCGTTCTGATGCCCATCGCCTTCCACCCCGACCTCTTCTGGGTCACCTATCACGCTCAGAACCTGGCGTTGCGTGGTCAGGTTACCAAGGACCTGGCGATACAGCCCATTCCGCTTCTGGTGTACTCTGCAACCATCAAGGTCTTCCAGCCGGTGCTTTCTCCGGCTGAACTCATCTGGCCCGACCAGTGGAGCCTGCTAGGCCCGGAGGATTACCAGGGCGCCTTCGACCTGGCGATGCAAATAGCCCGTGCGCCACGCATATACCTCACCCTCTTCATTCTCAAGCTCCCTCATCTGATCTTCGACCTGGCGTCAGCGTTCGTACTACTGGCTTTGCTCAAGAATCGCGCCAGACAGTCGATCATCGCCCTCGCATTCTGGATGTTCAACCCCATCGGGCTGTACATCTCGTATCTCTATGGTCGCTACGACGCCGTGGCGGGCTTCTTCGTCCTGCTAAGTCTGTATCTATTCTCGCGCGTTCGCCCCTTCTCCTCGTTGGGGACGCTTGCACTGGCGGTCATGTCGCGAGTCATGGATGCGGCGCTTGCTCCCTTCTTCCTCCTGGGCGCCATCAGGCAGCTCCGGAACCAGAAGCGAGTACTGCTGGGCGCCATTGTGTTC
>DATKVP010000119.1:0-4447 GCA_035530015.1 Anaerolineae bacterium
TACGTCAGCCTTCGACTCCGCTCACGGCAGGGCCTGCGCCAGAGGACAAGAGAGTGAAAGGTTCTAACTAGCTGACTGCTCGAAGGGCCGTTCTTGGGAGGGACGGCCCTTTTGTTTGGGCGAGATGCGGCAGGCCTTGGGCCGCTCGAAGACCTGCGCGACAAAGAGGCAGTCCGTTGCACCGATCATCGAGAGGGCAGCGTCGTCGGTCCGGACGGCGTGTATGTCAGACACGGGCCCTTATTTGACGCCCATCCCGAGAACCATGCCTGTCAGCAAGGTCAGGACCACTGTCACTATCGCCGTAGCTGATCGGCCTGATGGCTTCGACCTGATTCGCCTCTCCATGCTGGACAGACTCAAGCCGCCACGACGTCACGCTGGCGCCTGCAGTGCGGTCGGGCCACTGCGAGGCGAACCTACGAGATAGTTGACATCGCCATTTCCCGTGGTTCGCCAGAAGTGGGCCTTCTCTTGACAGTGGTCTACCTGATGCACATCAATTACCAGCGTTTGACTTCAGATCCGGCCCGCGATAGAATCATTTCGCGAAATGCGTATCTCGTAAGCCAGGAGGGTGCTATGAGTGACGAAGGACGGGCTAAGGGTTCCGGAAAGCGGGAGAAACCGGTAGTGCGTGGTCGGCGACGGAGGCGCACCGAGCCTGCCGGCCCTCAAGGACGAGAACGAGCCGAGGCTCCGCGTCGCCGTGGTCGCGAGGACCAGGGACAAGCTGCGTCTCCAACCTCACGAACGGACTACACGCAGGCGGTAGGCTCTGGACTACCATCGGGAATGCGGCTACCCTCCGTCAAGGGGCTGCCCATATGGTTGTTGATCGGAGGATTGGCAGTGGTTTGCTGCTGCGTGCTTGGTGCCATCATGATGCTGGGAGGGGGAGCCGGAGGGATAGGCGATGTGAGCTCCCTGTTCCCCAGCGAGCAGTACGAGCCCTTCGAGACGCCCTCACCCGCGGCGACGGCGAGGCCGTTCGTGGCCCCTACCCGCTCAGCGGTGGGCCAGGACTGGCTGGTCATGCTCTACCAGGACGCCGACGACAGAATCCTGGAGAAGGACATCTACGTCGACCTTAATGAGGCGGAGCTCGTCGGCTCCAGCGACCGTGTGCAGATAGTGGCCCAAATAGACCGCTTCTCCGGTGCGTTCGACGGCGACGGCAACTGGACCAGCACCAAGCGTTTCTACGTCACCCAGGACAAAGACCTTCAGCGGCTAGGATCCCAGCTTGTCGCCGACCTGGGCGAGCTGAACATGTCGGATGGCGACACACTGGTAGACTTCGTCACCTGGGCGATGGAAACCTTCCCGGCCGACAGGCAAGTGCTGATCCTCTCCGACCACGGCATGGGTTGGCCGGGCGGTTGGAGCGATCCGGCGCCGGGCGGCTCGGGCGACCCCAGCATACCGCTAGCCTCCGCTCTTGGCGACCAGTTGTACCTGATGGAGCTCGACGAGGCTCTCCAGGAGATCCGGGATCGCACCGGCCTGGACAAGTTCGAGCTCGTGGGGCTGGATGCATGCCTGATGGGCCACATAGAGGTTATGACCGCCCTGGCACCTCATGCCCGTTACGCGGTGCTCTCGCAGGAAACCGAGCCGGCGCTGGGTTGGGCGTACGCCAGCTTTCTCGAGGCACTACAGCGGGACCCAGACATGACGGGCGCGGAGTTGAGCAATCTGATCGTGGAGAGCTATGTCGAGGAGGACCAACGGATCGTGGACGACGAGGCGCGGGCCGACCTGCTACGGGACAGCTCACCCCTGGCCGGGTTGTTTTCCTTGGCTGGCCCAGCCAGCGCCGACCAACTACTCCGCCAGATGGGGCAGAACAGCACGCTCGCCGCGCTGGACTTGTCGGCGGTGCCCTCGCTGGTGGACAGGATCAACGCGCTGTCCTTTGCCCTCCAGGAGGCGAACCAGAGCGAGGTGGCCAGGGCGCGGACCCACGCCCTGTCGTTTACCAGCGTCTTTGGCGAGCAGGTGCCACCATCCTACATCGACCTGGGTAGTTTCGTCCAGTTGTTGAAACAGACGCGACCACCGGCGGCAGCGGATGAGGCGGCCGATGACGTGCTGGCTGTGTTGCAGCAGGCGGTCATCGCCGAAAAGCATGGCTCGGCCAGAAAGGGCGCCACCGGCGTATCCATCTATTTCCCCAACTCGCGGCTCTTCGGGTCCGCCGTCGCCGGACCGCAGTCCTACACAGGCCTGGCCAGCCGATTTGCTAGCGAGTCGCTCTGGGATGACTTTCTGGCCTACCACTACACCGGGCAGACTTTCGAGGCCTCGCCCCGAGAGCCAACGGTTCCCGGGCCGGGCACTGCCATTAGTGGGCCGGGCGCAGGAGCCTTTGAGCTGTCGTCGATCGACCTCTCCAGCACAGTCGCGGCTCCCGGGCGGCCCGTGCTGCTGAACATGGATATCCGGGGTGAGAATGTAGGCTACGTGCTGTTCTTCACTGGTTTCTATGACCGACAGTCTAACTCGATCTTCGTCGCCGACACGGACTATATAGAAAGTCTGTCCACACAAGAGATCGACGGGGTCTACTATCCGATTTGGCCTGAACCCGAGTTCACCCTGGAGTTCGAGTGGGAACCGCTGATGTTCGCCATCAGCGACGGCACAAACTCGGTGACGGCGGCCCTCATGCCAGAGGACTACGGCGCTACGTTCGAGGAGGCCACGTACAGGATCGACGGCATCTACACCTACACCAGCGGTGAATCCCGATACGCCCGGCTCTATTTCCGCGATGGTTGGCTACGGCAGGTGTTCGGCTTCACGGGCGAGAATGGGACGGGGTCACCGCGCGAGATCTACCCCCACCGAGGAGACAGGTTCACCGTGCTGGAGAAATGGCTGGACCTCGACGCCCAGGGCAAGGTGGTGCAGAAGGCCACTCAGCAAGGGGGCACGTTGACCTTCGGCAACCAGATGTTCAGTTGGGAAGAACTAGATGCCGCCCCAGGACAGTACGTCCTTGGCTTCATCGTCCAGGACCTGGACGGCAACAGCTACGAGCAGTACGCGACGCTGGAGGTAGAATAGTCGGCCACCGATCCGCAAGAGGCATGCCTTGATTCGCTCGGCACTGTGGCCTTGACGAGCGATTGTTGGCATGCGGTCCGCTCGGGCTGCGCCGATCATGAAGAGAGGGGGAAAGGGAGAGAATGGAAGACCTATTGCGAGAACTGATCCAGGGTGCCCGGCCGCAGTCGAGCTCGCATGCCACACGGAGCGGGGCCGATCCCCTGGGGGAGGTGCTACAAGGACTGTTGGGGGGCGGAGTTCCCCAGCAAGAGGGCGCGCAGGCCGGCCGTGCCGAAGGCGGGCTCGACCTGGGAAGCCTGCTTCAGGGATTTCTTGGGGGCACTAGCCAGGCTGCGCAGGGCTACGGCGAGCAGACTGACATCGGCCCTGTCCCGGAAGGGCTAGACCTGGCTAGCCTGCTTGGGGATGGGCCTGGGGACACAGGGCAGGCTGCGCAGGGTTACGGCGAGCAGACTGGCACCGGTTCTGTCCCAGCAGGGCTGGACGTGGCAAGCCTGCTTCAGGCAGTTCTGGGCGGCGCGGCGGGTCTGGGTGGCGCAGCCCAGCCTCCGGCCAGCGAACCCGGCGGGTTTGGCGACGTCCTGGGCGGCATCACGGGCAGTGGCAGCTCCACCATGGCTTCCGACCAATTCCTCGCACCGATCGTGGACGGCCTGGCCGAGAAGCTCGGTGTGCCGCCTCAAGTAGTTCAGGCAGTGGTGGCCTTCGTCATGGGCAAGCTGCTGGACAATCGGCTTCAGCCAGGAGCCGCAGAGTATCGAGGGTCCGCGCCATCCCGCGCTGCCCGTAGGAGGGGCGCAACCCTGGAGGACGTCAGGCAGAAGATGAACAGGCGCCAGCGGGTCACGAAAAAGGAGCTGCGCAGCTCAGGGCTAGCCAGGGAGCTCTCCGCGTATACCGGGCTGGATCTCGCCACAGCCGAGGCTAGCTTGCAGGAGGTACTGAACCAGCTAGGAGGTCAGCTCGGCGCCGGCGAGTAGACGCCGGCACCAGGCCCATCGCAACGCTGCAAAGGGGCGACCACGAAGCTCATGGCCTGTCGCTCTATGAAGCGTATGCCTGACCGGGTCATGGGGGTCGGAGCTCGGGTCAGATTCCTGCGGTTCGTCTCAGCGGCCAGACCAGAACCACGACGAGAGCCACGAGATAGGCCAGTTGCCCGACGAGCATGGCGACGGCAAAGCCGAACCTGATGGACAACACGGCTGCCAGCACCGAACCCAAGACCGATAGTGTTCCGTTGACCCCCCAGGCCCAGGGCACTATCCTGGGTTCTCGATCATGAACCGCTGTGATCCCCATCGGAAAAGGCATACCCATCAACAAGCCCAGAGGGCAAACCAGCAGAACCGCCAATCCTATCCTGTAGACT
>DATKVP010000120.1:0-2338 GCA_035530015.1 Anaerolineae bacterium
GTCACCGCCCGCGTCTCCCTCAAGGATCAAGCCTACCTCGCCATCAAAAGAGCGATCCTCGCCCTCAAGCTGAAGCCCGGTCAAGCTCTCGTAGAGAGCGACCTGGCCGAGCAATTGGGTATCAGCAAGACACCAGTGAGAACGGCCCTCCACGAGTTGGAGCGCGAGGGCCTGGTCAACAGAGTACTGTACAAGGGCACATACGTCGCCGGAGTGAACCTGAAGGACGTCCAAGAGATCTTCGAACTTCGAGCAGTATTGGAGGGTTTGGCGGCGCGCCTGGCTGCACCTACGTTCGACGATTCCGAGCTGGCTGCCGCACGGGAGATACTGCGTCTCATGGAAGAGGCCGTCGTCGCAGGAGATCGGGACCTCGCCTCGCAACATGGACAGCAGTTCCACGAGTTGATTCTGCAGAAGGCCGATAACCAGAGATTGCAGGTCATCGTGCACAACCTGGATGATCATCTGCAGCGGTATCGCCTGCTGTCCGATCAGATCAAAGGTCGTCTGGAGAAGTCTCTGGGAGAACACAAGCGGACGATCGAGGCACTAGAGCTACGCGACCCCGATCTGTCTGAACAGATGCTCAAGTCGCACCTGCACAGTGTACTGGAGGCTCTGGCAAGCGAAAAGACGCTCGGCCAAGAAGAACCGGGAGAGGAGTGAGATCCGTGAAAGTCGGCGAGGCCATTGTACGTCTCCTCGAAGCCAATGGTGTGCAATACATCTTTGGAGTGCCAGGCGACACGAGCATGCCCTTCTATGACGCCCTATATGATGCGCCCGGGAACATCAGGCACATTCTGGCCAGGGATGAGAGGTCTGCCTCCTTCATGGCCGATGCTTATGCCAGACTCAGCTACAAGCCGGGGGTCTGCGAGGGGCCCAGCGGAGGCGGAGCCACTTACATCATACCCGGGGTTGCCGAGGCCCATGCCTCCTCCATACCTGTCGTCGTACTCACCAGCGACACGCCTCTCTCCGGTGACGACAAGGGTGTCCTGACCGCACTGGATCAAGAGGCACTCTTTGGCCCAGTAACCAAGTGGCGAACCAGAATCAAGAGGGCCGACAAGACTTGCGAAATCATAGCCCGAGCCTTCCGGATCGCCACCAGCGGTCGCCCTGGCGCGGTGCAGATCGCTCTCCCCCATGACGTCTTGGACGAGGAGATCGGCCCCTTCCCTCTCAGCTCCGGAAACGGATGCCAGACCTATCCTGCCTACAGGACACGACCCGATTCTACGGCCGTAGAGAGAGCCGCCCCCCTACTGTTGAGCGCACAGCGTCCGGTGATCATCGCCGGCGGGGGAGCGCTTATCTCCCAGGCCTGGGACGAGCTCACCAAGGTTGCCGAGGCGATCACTGCGCCCGTGGGGACCTCCATCAACGGAAAAGGCAGCATCGCAGAGGACCACCCCCTCAGCATCGGGGTCGTGGGCGGAAACGGGGCCCGTCCATACGCCAACCGCGTTGTGGACGCAGCCGATCTGATCGTCTACGTCGGTTGCAAGACAGATTCCGTGACCACCAACAACTGGACGCTCCCCTCGCCCACTGCCGGGGTTACGATCATCCACATTGACGTGGACCCCAGGGAGATCGGCAACAACTATCCTACGGCCGTGGGGTTGGTGGGAGACGCCAAGCTGGCGTTGTCTGATCTTCTGGATGCTCTATCGGCAGACGACAAACGGCGATCACCAAACAAGGCTCGCCTCAATGAGATCTCGGCCGAGGCCAATGCTTGGTGGGATGAGGTCCGACCGAAGATGCTGAGCGACAGCATGCCCATCAAACCGCAGCGAGTGATGAAAGAACTCATAGAGGCGCTACCGCGGGACAGCGTCATCGTCTCCGACGCAGGGACCGGTACGCCTTTCATCTCAGCCTTCTACACGTCGCCCGCGGGCAGATACGTCGTGATCCCCCGTGGTCATGGGGGCCTCGGATATGCGATACCCGCCGTCGTGGGCGCCAAACTGGCGAGGCCAGAGGCCACGGTCGTGGGCCTGATGGGCGACGGCAGCTTCGGCATGTCCGCCGGAGAACTGGAGACCATCTCCCGTCTGCAACTGCCGGTAACGCTCCTTCAATTCAACAACTCCTGCTTCGGTTGGATCAAGACTCTGCAGAACCTGTACTATGATGCTCGATACGTGTCTGTGGATTTCTCGTCGACCACCGATCACGCCGCCATAGCCAGAGGGTTCGGATTGTTGGGTGTGCGAGTCGAGCGCCCAGATGAACTGCGACCCGCGCTGCGAGAGGCTATCCAGAGTGATACGCCCACCTTCATAGACGTAGTGACTGAATCGGAAGAGACAGAGATTCC